>DATDDB010000095.1:0-10458 GCA_036524005.1 Gallionellaceae bacterium
GATGGCAACGGCCAGCGCCTCACCAGTGGGGCACTACGTACCCGTTTCGATGCAGCCCGGAAAGCGGCCAAGGTGGACTTCCAGTTCCGCGATATTCGCGCCAAGGCGGCGACCGACACCGAAGACCTGGCGCATGCTCAAAAGCTGCTTGGGCACAAGACGCGCACAATGACTGAGCACTACACGCGAGATCGGAAAGGTGAGAAAGTTAGCCCACTCAAATAACGAGAAGGCTATTTCAGGCTATTTACCTTTTTTATTCTGCGGCGGTTGCTTCTCTTTTATAGCTTTGGCTTCTGCTTTCAGTGCAGCTTCAATACTGGTTTTTTGTTGGATCGTTACCTTAGCGCCGCCTCGGATGGGATCAGGTCCATTAGGCAGATGTTCCTTGAGGCGTTCTTCCACACGCCCCCGCTTTGCAACGCCTGTATAAAGCGGATCACCCTTTTTGTTCTGGATTTCATATACCACGGGCTTGTTCTTGGCCAAGCTTTCAATGCCCTTTGGATCAAAAGTACCACTCTTCTTTCCGGCCATGCTCATCTCCTGGTAAGGTGGAGTGACCATTCTACTCTTTTGGGAATTGTAGAAAAGGGGTGGGAATTGTAGAAAAACGAAAGGGCCTGCATCGCTGCAAGCCCCGTAATATTGGTGGCTCGGGGCGGAATCGAACCACCGACACAAGGATTTTCAATCCTCTGCTCTACCGACTGAGCTACCGAGCCAAATAATTCTGCGCACTCCGATACCGGCCCGCGCAAAAGCGAGCATTATAACGGCAAGCGGGGCGGCGGGCAAATGAATCCGCAAAAAAGGTTTTTACTGCCCTGGCCGGGCGTGCTACTGGGCGTCCTCGGTGTCTTTTTTGGCGAATTTGATGCCTAGTTGCTTGAGCTTGCGGTACAGGTGGGTGCGCTCCAGCCCCACCTTTTCGGCCACGCGGGTGATGTTGCCGCCTTCTTCGCGCAGATGGTGGTTGAAATAGGCGCTTTCGAATTGTTCGCGCGCCGAGCGCAGGGGCATCTCCAGCCACGCGGCCGGAATTGCGCTGGCAGTGCTGTCCTGCAGCGGGGCAGGGGGATTTGTTTCGGTCGGTGCGGCAGGCTGCTTGCCGGACGATGGTAAGCGCTGGATAGCCTTGGCGACGGTGCTGAGCAATTTCTGCAGGGCGATGGGTTTTTCCAGGAAGTCCATGGCGCCGATGCGGGTGGCCTCGACGGCAGTTTCGATGGTGCCGTGCCCCGACATCATGATGACCGGCATGGTCAGCAGCCCTTGTGCGGCCCATTCCTTGAGCAGGGTGAGGCCGTCTGTTTCAGGCATCCAGATGTCAAGCAGCACCAGGTCAGGCTCCTGCCGCGTGCGGAATTCACGCGCCTGGTCGGCATTTTCTGCCAGGTGGACGCGGTATCCTTCGTCAAACAGGATTTCCGAGAGCAGTTCGCGTATGCCCATTTCATCATCTACAACCAGGATTTCTTTTGCCGCCATTTCAAGTTTCCTCTGTCAATAAGGGCAGGGTAAAACCTACCCTGGTACCGTTTGGCGCCATATTATTGATTTCAATGGTGCCGCCATGTTCCTCGATAATTTTCTTTACGATTGCCAGTCCCAGCCCGGTGCCTTTCAGCTTGGTCGTCACATAAGGATCGAATGCACGGGACAGCAGCTCCTGGGGAAAGCCTGGTCCATTATCTTTCACCCATACCTGCATCATCCCGTCGTGGCTTGAGCTGCCGAGCAGGATTTCCGGGGCGCTATTCTCGTGCAGCGCATCCTGGGCATTTTGCAGCAGGTTGTGCACCACCTGGCGCAAGCGCGTGGCGTCTCCTTTTACCATGAACTGCGTGGCATCCAGCTGCAGGGTGACAGGTATGTGGGCAGCTTCATAGAGCCCAAGCACCTCATGCAGCAGATGATGCATGTTGATGGCGGTCATTTTGGGGGATGGCGCGCGCGCATAATCGGCAAATTCCACCACCATGTTCTTCAGCGCAGTCACTTGGCTGACTATGGTCCGGGTGGCGCGCTGCAGCATTTGGGCATCGCCTTCAGCCAGTTTGTCGCTCAGCTTGTGTTGCAGGCGTTCCGCCGAAAGCTGGATGGGGGTGAGCGGATTCTTGATTTCGTGGGCGAGGCGCCGCGCCACCTCGCCCCATGCAGCCTGACGTTCCGCCTGCAACAAGTGCGTGATGTCGTCGAACACGATCACGCAGCCGCCTTCGGCGGCGGTTGGCAGCCGGGTGCCACGCACCAGCAACACTTGCGGGCCATTTCTGCCCATGCGTTCGATCTGGCGTTGCCATTCCGTGCCGCTGGATTCGGCAAAGGCATGCACGATGGTCTGTACAAAAGTGCGCAGCAACGGGTGCTGGGCCGCTATCTCGTCGAGCGTCTTGCCCAGCGCATCCGCCAAGGGCTCTGCGAGAATCTGAGCGGCACTGTTGTTTGCCGAACGCAGCTGGAATTGTTCATCCGTTGCGAGCACGCCCGAGGAAAGGTGCCCCAACACGCTTTCCAGATAGGTCCTGGCGTTTTCCGCCTGGCGTTGCCGCTGTTCACCCGTGTTCTTCGCTTCGGACAATTGCGCTGTCATGCGGTTGAAAAGTACCGTCAGCAATCCCAGTTCGTCGCTGTTCCTGATTGGATTCAGGCGCGAGAAGTCACCTTGTGCCACTGCGCGCGTTCCCTCGGCCAGCGCAGCCAGAGGCGCGCTCATCCGGTTGCTGATGAAAAATGCAGCCGATACAGCGCTCAACAACACGATCAGCAGCGACAGCGTAAGGGTGATGCCATATAGTCTTTTCAGGCCGAGCCTGGACAAGGTTCGTTGCTGGTAATCGCGGTATACCGACTGCACGGTTTCTTCGTCGTCGGAAATCTGCTTGGGCACAGGCTCGGTGATTTGCAGGATATGCACGCTGCCCGCAGCCGGAAGCGCCGGCGCAAGCACGACCAAAACGCGCAATTCCAGGCGCTTGTCCGATTCCGCATCCACGAAGGAAAACACGCCGTCCTTCAGGGTGTCGCGTATCATGGCGGCATCCGGCAGGTCAGGCATCATGCCGCCTGGCAGGCGGCTGGCAAATGCCAGCAGCTTGCCCTCCTTGTTAAAGAGCGATACTTCCTGCGTTGCGCCTTCATCCACCAGGAGTTTCAGGGTGGACGGGTATTGTTCCAGGGATTTTTGCGAAAGCAGCAGAGCAAAGAACTTGCCCTTCCTGGTCAATTCAGTCAGGCTGTTTTCCAGGGCGCCGCGCCCCAGATTCAAGCTGCTACCCAGCGCTTTTTCCACGCGCACATCGAACCAGGATTCGATGCTTTTATCCAGGAATTGAACGGATACGGCGTATACCAGCAGGCCGGGAAGGATGGCAACCACCGAAAAAAACAAAGCCAGACGCAGCGTCAGTTTCGCGCCGAACACCCGGTTGCGAATCTTGCTCAGCAGCTGCCACATCTGGTATCCCGTCAGCAGGCCGAGCAACAGTGCCAGTCCGCCTGCCACGGCCAGCAAACCATAGTAGTTGTGCAAGAAAAATTCGCTGTTGGCGCTGGCGCCTGAAAGCAGGTAGATCAGCACTGCTCCCAGCAGGGCGCTCAGGATGACCATATATTTCATGGCCTGCATTTAACGCTGCCCCGAAACGTTAGTGCTGGCGAGGGAGACCGCAGCGGCAAGATTCACCTCCCAGCGGTACCAGCCGGAATCCATATCCCAATCAGTATTGACCAATGCGTTGATTTGCAGCGGTTTGGGCAGCTGCGTCGGGTCCAGATGCATGCGCACGGAAGCGGCATAGACCGCGCCAGACTTGAGAGACAGCGCAGGAAACTGAGTGAAGGACTGATGGCCCAAAGTGCGTAATGCATCATCCAGATTGTTGAAATTCTGGAACAGGGAGCCGTGCGAGATGCGGTATTGGCGCGTCAAGGCGTTGTAGGAAAGCCTGACGGTTTGCTCGTCCTGCGCCACAATTTCGTCCAGCCAGTACCAGCGATGGCGCACCAGGGAAAATTCACTAATGAAATAAAGCGCGACGCCGTGAGTCAACGCCTGCTCGACAACCGGGTTCAAGGTGACGGTGAAGTCTGCAACGGGCTGATAAATGCTGTCCGCCCGGCGCAGTTCTGCCTTTTCGACAGCAAGGCCGCCGGCGTAAGCGGCACAGGCCAGCACTGACAAGGTCAGAGCGGCAAATAACAGCCGCATGCCCCTACATTTTGCGCAGAAGGGCGTAGAAGAAACCATCATGCTGGTCATTGGGCAGTAGTTGTCCTTCGTTCATTCCGGGCGCCTGCAGCGGCAGTTCGCGGGCGTCGCTGTGCTGGCGCAGGAATTTTTCGATAACTCCCCGGTTTTCCTGGCGAAAAACAGAGCAGGTCGCATAGAGCAATTTACCATCACTGGCCAGGGTCTGCCACAGCGCGGCCAGGATTTGCTCCTGTTGTTGCGCAAATCCGACGATGTCCTCGCTGCGGCGCAACCACTTGATGTCAGGGTGGCGGCGCACCACGCCGGACGCAGAGCAAGGCACGTCGGCCAGGATGCGCTGAAATGGCTGACCATCCCACCAGTCTTCCGGATGAGCGGCATCGCCGGTTTGCATCTGTGCAGACAACTGCAGCCGCTGCATGTTTTCGCGCACCTTCTGCAAACGTTGCTCGTCCTTGTCCAACGCCAGCAAATTCACCTGTGCCAGTTCCAGCATGTGGGCGCTTTTCCCGCCAGGCGCCGCACAGGCATCCAGTACGCGCATTCCATCGTGCAAGTCGAGCAAATGCGCTGCATGCTGCGCGCCCGCATCCTGCACCGAAACCGTGCCTTCGCCAAACCCCGGCAGTTTTTCCACGGGCAGCGGGCGTTCCAGCAGGATCGCTTCATCGCCTATCTGGCTGGCCTGGATGTTTTGCGCCGCCAGCAATTGCAGGTATTCGCTTGCATTGGCGCGACGGCAATTTATCCGCAATGTCATCGGTGGGTGCAGGTTCCCGGCCAGCAAGATCGCCTCTGCCCCGGCACCATATTGTTCCCGGATCGCGTCTATCCACCACTGCGGGTAGGAGTAACGCCCCACTTCGTCTCCGGCGGCGATGGACAGCACCTCATCGCGCTTGCGCAGAAACTCGCGCAGCACCGCGTTCGTCAGCCCGCCTGTGCCGGCATTGATCTTGCGCGCGGCGCGCACGGCATGGTCTACCACGGCATGGTGGGCTGCCTTGCCATATTGCAACTGGTACAACGCCACCAGCAACAGGCAGCGCAATTGCTCGTCCCGCACCGGCTTGTGCAGCAGCTGCTGCAACATTCGATCCAGCTGGCCATAAAAGCGTAATGTGCCATAGCTCAAGTCCTGCATTGCCGCGCGCTGCTGCGCCGACAGGCTGGGCATCGAGTTCAGGGTTGCATTCAAAACCTGATTCAGGTTGCGTCCGCTCAATACCTTGCAGACAACCTGGCTCGCTCCCTGTTGTATTGCCTCCATGGTCAGGCTGGAGCGGTGCAGCTGTCGCCGGGATGCACTGCGAATCCCTGCACAAATTGGGAGGCGGCCATCGCCTTGGCATTGGGGCGCTGCAGCACCTCCACACAAAGCGCATCTTTTCCGCATGCCACGATGATGCAGTCTTTTTCCACTGACAGCACGGTTCCCGGTTCGCCAGATAGTCCCGCGCGCACGCTGGCTTTCCAGATCTTTACCGGAACGGCATTGAGCGTGGTTGTTGCAGCCGGGAAGGGGTTATAGGCGCGCACCGCATGCGCGATTTGTTCCGCTTCGCGGGACCAGTCTATCTGTGCCTCGGCCTTGCTCAGCTTGGCGGCATAGGTTGCCCGCGCGTCATCCTGTTTCGCGCGAGTCAGCCGCCCCTGTTCCAGCAGGGGCAGCGTCTCGACGATGGCCTCGGCGCCCAATGCGGATAGCTTGTCGAGCAGCGTCTGCGCAGTGTCGTCCGGAGCAATCGGGCAGCTTTTCCTCAGCAGCATGTCGCCAGTGTCCAGTCCGGCATCCATCTGCATGATGGTGATGCCGGTCTCCGCATCGCCCGCCAATATGGCGCGCTGCACCGGTGCGGCACCGCGCCAGCGCGGCAGCAGCGAAGCATGGATGTTCAGGCAGCCATAACGCGGCAGCTGCAATACCCCCTGGGGCAGGATCAAGCCATAGGCCGCGACCACCATCACATCCGCGGCATAAGCGGCAAGTTCATTCTGGATGGCGGCATCCTTCAGGCTGGGCGGCTGCAACACCGGCAGGGCGTGCCGCATGGCCAGCTGTTTGACCGGGCTGGGCTGCAGCTGCATGCCGCGCCCGGATGGACGGTCTGGCTGGGTCAAAACTGCTGCCACGTCGAATTTGCGGACGAGGAGCGCTTCCAGCGCGGCAGCGGCAAAGGGCGGGGTGCCGGCGAAAATGATCTTCATGAAAGAGTCACAGGGTTTCGCGCAGGCGTTTTTTGAGCTTGGCGCGTATGCGCGACTGCTTGAGCGGGGAAAGATATTCCACAAACACACGTCCCAGCAGGTGATCCATCTCATGCTGGATGCAAGTCGCCAGCAACCCCTCCGCCTCCAGGGTGAACTCCTTGCCATGTTCGTTCAGCGCGCGGACGGTGATTGTTTCGGCTCGTTTCACATTCTCGTAAATGCCGGGCACCGACAGGCAGCCTTCTTCATGCTCCGCGCTGCCGCTGCTGGCGATGAGTTCCGGATTGATCAGCACCAGCAGGTCATCATGCAGTTCAGAGACGTCCACCACGATGACGCACTCGTGCACATCCACCTGGGTAGCCGCCAGTCCGACGCCGGGGGCGGCATACATGGTTTCTGCCATATCTTTCACGAGCTTGCGGGTGGAATCGGTGACGGCCGGCACCTTGCGGGCGACCTTGTGCAGGCGCTCGTCGGGGTACTGTAAAATTTTCAGGATGGCCATAAATGCTTGCTAATTTAAATAATTGAATGCACAATTTAAGCCGGCGCATGAACATTGGGCCGGTACCAACTTAAATTTCGCAGGGGTTTCCATGCAAAAACTAATTATATCGCTGATTTGTTGTTTGCTGCCCGCGCTGACTTTCGCCGATACGCTTTCCGTCCGCGATGGTGCGCCGGATAGCTATGTCGTGCAGAAAGGGGATACCTTGTGGGACATCTCCGCGAAATTCTTCAAGGACCCCTGGAGATGGCCGAAGATATGGGGCCTGAACAAGGAGGCGATCAAGAATCCGCACTGGATTTATCCCGGCGACGTGGTCGTGCTCGACCGCACCAACGGTACCCTGCACGTGGTGGAAACCACGCCACAGCCAACAGAAGTCGCTCCGCCGCCTGTTACTACACCCGAAACCACCGAAACCCCTGAAACGCCGGAAGGGGAAACTGAAAGCCGGGTCGGCAAGGGTGTCCGGGTTCGTCCCACCGTGCATGTGAGAGAAGGGCAGCACGATGCCATTCCAAGCATCCCGTATGGAGATATCAAACCGTTCCTCAACCAGACTCTGGTTATTGAGAAGGGTGAGTTTGACCAGGCTCCGATGATCGTCGCGGGTTTCGAGCACAAGCTGCTCAGCATGGGCGATGTTGCCTATGTAAAAAATTTGCCGGATGACAAAGGGCTGGATTGGCAGATTTACCGTCCCGGCGAGCCGCTGGTTGACCCGCTTACCAAGAAAATACTTGGATACGAGGCGAACTTCATGGGCACCGTGCATGTGGATAAGTTCGACAAAATCAGCACGGTGATGATAGACAGCGCAACATCGGAAATCAATCCGGGCGATCGCCTGGTGCAGTCAGCCGGCGAATATCCCGAAAACTTCATTCCACGGGCGCCGGACAGTGAAATAACCGCGCGCGTGATCAAGATCGTGAATGGCATCAGCCTGGCCGGGAAGCAGTCGATAGTGGTCATCAACCAGGGGCGCCGGGAAGGCATGCAGAATGGCCATGTGCTGGCGCTCTACCGTAAGGGAGAGACTGTAAAAGGCGCGCAATTCAAGTCCAGAGACATCGAGTTGCCCAATGTACGCTATGGCCTGTTGTTCGTGTTCCGTACCTTTGAGAATGTATCGTATGGCCTGGTGGTCCAGGCGCGCATGCCGGTTGAAATGCTGGACGTGGCGCAAACTCCCTGAGCGCCATGCCCCTGGATTCGGAGCTTGCGTCGTGGGTTGCGCTCACCCAGGTTCCGGGGCTTGGCGGGGAGGGCCTGCGCCGGCTGCTGATGGCATTCGGCTCGCCACAGCAGGTGTTTGCCGCCTCCCGCCTTTCCTTGATGCAGCACGTCAAGCCCGCCGTGGCGGATGCCATCGCCAGGGGCGCGGATGAAACGGGGCTGGATACGCTGGCCGACTGGCTGGCGGCCGAGGGGAACAGCATCATCACCCTGGCCGATGAAGACTATCCGCAAGCCCTGCTCAACATCCCGGATCCTCCTCCGCTGCTCTATATAAAGGGCAATCGTACCCTGCTTAGCCAGCCTTCAGTGGCGGTGGTCGGCAGCCGCAACGCCACGGCCCAGGGCATAGGCCACGCCGAGGCTTTTTCCAGGGCCATCAGCGCCGCAGGACTGTGCATCGTCAGCGGCATGGCTCATGGCATAGACTCCGCGGCCCATCGCGGCGGACTGAGCGAGCGCGGCAGCAGCATCGCCGTGGTGGGTACGGGACTGGATCGAGTGTACCCGGCAGTCAACCGCGAACTGGCGCATGCGCTGGCCACCGGCGGACTGCTGGTTTCTGAATTCTCGCTGGGCACCCCGCCGCTGGCTTCCAACTTTCCGCGCCGCAACCGCATCATCAGCGGCCTCTCCCTGGGCTGCCTGGTGGTGGAGGCCAGCGTGCAGAGCGGTTCGCTGATCACCGCGCGCATGGCGCTTGAGCAGGGGCGCGAAGTATTTGCCATCCCCGGCTCCATTCATTCGCCCCAGGCCAAAGGCTGCCACAGCCTGATCAAGCAGGGCGCCAAGCTGGTGGAAAGCGCCCAGGACGTGCTCGACGAACTGGAATGCTACTTGTTGGGCAGGCCCGTTGCCGCATCCGCGCCGCAGGATACCGCGTCATTGCCGGAGCATCCTGTGCTGGCGCATATGGGGTTTGACCCGCTGGGCATGGATGTCCTGGGCGAGCGCAGCGGCTTGACGGTTGAAGCGCTATCAGCCATTCTGTTACAGTTGGAACTGGAAGGGCGGGTCGCTGTACTGCCAGGGGGGCTATACCAGCGCATTGCCTAAAATCACTGTTACCGGAGCATCATGTTTGATATTTTAATGTTTTTATTTGAAAGCTATTTCGATGCCGGCAACTATCCCGACCCAGACAAGCTTACCGTGAAGCTGACTGCCGCAGGCTTTGAGGACAATGACATCCATCTGGCGCTGGCCTGGCTCTCCGGCCTGAAACAGCTCAGCGCTGAAAATTATCCCGTGGCGATCAACCAGAGCGGCACGCGCTGCTATGCCGAACTCGAGACCAGCCGCATCAGTACCGAGGCCCTGCGCTTTATCAGCTTTTGGGAACAGACCAAGGTGATTTCGCCGGTGGAACGGGAAATGATCCTCGACCGTGCAGTGGCGATGGGGCGGGAAAACCTGTCCCTGGACAAGGTCAAACTGATTGCACTGATGGTACTGTGGAACCTGCGCGAGGAGCTCGATCCCATGCTGGTTGAAGACATGCTCATGCCTGACGGCGCCGGCCTGCATTAACGCTGCCCAGACAATATGGCAAACAACTTACTGATAGTCGAATCTCCGGCCAAGGCCAAGACGCTGAAGAAATACCTGGGCAAGGATTTCGAGGTGCTGGCCTCATACGGCCATGTGCGCGACCTGATACCCAAATCCGGGGCGGTGGAAACCGAGAACGGCTACGCCATGAAGTACGAGACCATCGCGCGCAATGCCAAGCACGTGGACGAGATTGCCAGGGCCGCGGCGGAAGCCGACAACATCTTCCTCGCGCCCGACCCGGACCGCGAAGGGGAAGCCATCGCCTGGCATATCTCGGAACTGCTCAAGGCCAAGCGCGGGCTGAAGGGCAAGCAGATGCGGCGCGTGGTGTTCTACGAGATCACCCAGAGCGCGGTAAAGGAAGCGGTTGCCCACCCGCGCGACATTTCCATCTCCCTGGTCAATGCTCAACAAGCTCGGCGCGCGCTGGATTACCTGGTGGGCTTCAATTTGTCGCCGCTGCTGTGGCGCAAGATACGCCCCGGCCTTTCCGCGGGCCGTGTGCAAAGTCCGGCATTGCGGCTCATTGTCGAGCGTGAACAGGAAATCGAAGCATTCAAGAGCCAGGAATACTGGACCGTGCACCTCGACAGCCAGAAAAACAGCGTGCCGTTCAGCGCCAAGCTGTTCCAGTATCAGGGCAAGAAACTGGAGCAATTGAGCATAGGTTCAGAGTCCGAATTCAACAGGATTCAGGACAACCTGAACGCCGCCAAGCTGCCGCCCA
>DATDDB010000096.1:0-2979 GCA_036524005.1 Gallionellaceae bacterium
GTGCGGCACCTGCAAACAAGATTGCAGGAAATTTATGACGAATTCGATTTATAAGGAGACTGATATGTGCATGAAAGACAAAAGCGGCATGGGCATGAAATGCAAAACCGGGTGCTGGGCTCACTGCTGGAAGATCGTCCCCCTGGTGCTGGCAGGCATCGCCGCGCTGGGCTATGTGGTGATGCTGCTGTGGAACTGGCTGCTGCCCGCCCTCTTCGAGGGCGCCCACGAGATCAGCTATCTCCAGGCACTGGGCGTGCTGCTGCTGAGCAAGATACTGTTCGGCGGCATGCGCGGCCACGGCTGCCCCGGACGCTGGCGCCACCGCCACCATCACTGGGAAAACATGACCCCTGAAGAACGCGAAAAATTCCAGGCCGGCATGAGCGGATGCTGCGGCGGAAAGTGCAAGGATAGCAGCGCAGCCACCGAACAGAAGGAATAACTTTACGAGCCAGCCATTCCCTCGCCCCCCCCCTCCTCTAGAGGGGATGGCCCTCCCCTATCGCCCAGGCTCACTTAGCTGGGCGATTTTTTACCAGCTGGAAATAGCGTGGCGCACGCAGCGAGCCTCACGGGTGATTCTATTGACCTAAAGCGAGATGGAAACGTGGGTGTGACGGGCCGAGCAAAACATTGCTCACTGCCCAAAAAACTCCTTGACCTTGCTCATCCACGACTTCGCGCGCGGGTTGTGGCGCGCGGCATCTGCCTGGTTGATGGCCTCGAATTCGCGCAGCAGTTCCTTTTGCCGCTCGGTGAGGCTCACCGGGGTTTCGATGATGACATGGCAGTGCAGGTCGCCATAGCTCGAGCTGCGCACGCCCTTGATGCCCTTGCCGCGCAGGCGGAAGATTTTTCCGCTCTGGGTTTCGGCCGGGATTTTTATGCGCGCGGAGCCATCCAGCGTGGGAATCTCGATCTCGCCGCCCAGCGCCGCAGTGGTGAAGCTGATCGGCATTTCGCAGTGCAGGTCGTTATGGTCGCGCTGGAATACGGAATGCGGGGTGATCTGGATCACCACATACAGGTCGCCCGCCGGGCCGCCATTGGTACCGGCTTCGCCCTCGCCGGAAAGGCGGATGCGGTCGTCGGTATCCACGCCGGCGGGGATTTTGACCGCCAGGGTCTTGTGGTGCTTGATGCGCCCTGCGCCGTGGCAGGTTGGGCAGGGTGAGGTGATCTGCTGGCCGCTGCCGTGGCAGCGCGGGCAGGTTTGCTGGATGGAAAAGAAGCCCTGCTGCATGCGCACCTGGCCGTGGCCGCCGCAGGTGGTGCAGGTGGTGGGGCTGGTGCCGGGCTTCGCACCCGAACCGTGGCAGGTGTCGCACTCGGCCATGGTGGGCACGCGGATCTGCGTCTCGGTGCCGCGCGCGGCCTGCTCCAGGGAGATTTCCAGGTTGTAGCGCAGGTCTGCGCCGCGGTGGACATTGCTGCGCCCGCGCCCGCCACCGCCGAAGATGTCGCCGAAGATGTCGGAAAAATCGAAGCCCGCCGCGCCCGCACCGAAGGGATTGCCGCCGCCCATGCCGCCCGCCTCGAAGGCGGAATGGCCGTACTGGTCGTAGGCCGCGCGCTTCTGCCCGTCGGACAGGGTCTCGTAGGCTTCCTTGGCTTCCTTGAAGTGTTCCTCCGCCTTCGGGTTGTCCGGGTTGCGGTCGGGGTGGTACTTCATCGCCAGCTTGCGATAAGCCTTTTTGAGGTCCTCGTCCGAGGCATCGCGGTTGACTCCGAGGACCTCGTAATAATCTTTTTTCGACATATTTTGTTACCGCAAAACACAGGATGGGTATCGCTGCGCTCCACCCATCCTACGTTTATATTTAGCCACAGAGATCACAGAGAGCGCGATGCATGACAACAACTTTCTCTGCGTGCTCTGTGTTCTCTGTGGCTAATGGGTTTTACTTCTTATCCTTCACCTCGGTGAACTCTGCGTCCACCACGTCGCCTTCTTCCTTGGCCGGCTCGGCGTGCGTGCCGCCAGGCTGACCGCCTGCCTGCGCCTTGGCCTGCTCGGCGGCGTACAGCTTCTCGCCCAGCTTTTGCGCGGCGGTGGCCAGCGCTTCTGTCTTGGCTTCGATGGCGGCCTTGTCGTCACTCTTGACGGCTTCCTCGGCATCCTTGAGCGCTGCTTCGATGGCGCTCTTTTCGCTGTCGGAAAGCTCCTTGCCGTAGTCGGTCATGGATTTCTTGGTCGAGTGGATCAGCGCATCGAGCTGGTTGCGCGCGGTGATCAGTTCCATCGCCTTCTTGTCCTCGTCGGCGTGCGCTTCGGCGTCCTGCACCATGCGCTCGATTTCCGCTTCCGACAGGCCGGAGCTGGCCTTGATGGTGATGTTGGCTTCCTTGCTGGTGGCCTTGTCCTTGGCGCTCACGTGCAGGATGCCGTTGGCGTCGATGTTGAAGGTCACCTCGATCTGCGGCATGCCCCTGGGTGCTGGCGGAATGTCGCTCAGGTTGAACTGCCCCAGACTCTTGTTGCCGGAGGCCATTTCGCGCTCGCCCTGCAGCACGTGGATGGTCACGGCAGACTGGTTGTCGTCGGCGGTGGAGAACACCTGGTTCGCCTTGGTCGGGATGGTGGTGTTCTTCTTGATCAGCTTGGTCATCACACCGCCCAGGGTTTCGATGCCCAGGGACAGCGGGGTGACGTCCAGCAACAGCACGTCTTTCACCTCGCCCTGCAGCACGCCGCCCTGGATACAGGCGCCCACCGCCACGGCCTCGTCCGGGTTCACGTCCTTGCGCGGGTCCTTGCCGAAGAATTCCTTCACCTTTTCCTGCCCCTTGGGCATGCGGGTCTGGCCGCCGACCAGGATGACGTCGGCGATGTCGGCATTGGTCACGCCTGCATCCTTCATCGCGATCTTGCACGGCTCGATGGTGCGGGCGATCAGGTCTTCCACCAGGCTTTCCAGCTTGGCGCGGGTGATCTTCACGGCCAGGTGTGTCGGGCCGGTCGCATCGGCAGTGATG
>DATDDB010000097.1:0-15663 GCA_036524005.1 Gallionellaceae bacterium
ACCTCAAATTGACCGCCATCTAATCCACCTCTTCAGGAATGGGCATCCTGTTTGCCGCCCGGTACTTGATGGGCTTCAGCACCTCGCGCTCGAACCAACCACCAATAGGCCAACAGGTTCTGCACAATACAGACCAGCCCCAGGAAGATGTATTTCTTTTTATTGAAACTGAAAAAAATCGTCCATTCTTCGCACCGTCGGCTAGACAGCAAATTATACATTGCAGCAGCCTCCCTGGTGGCGCCACTGCTGTATCCGCAACAGTCCTGCCTGCTGGACTACCTGGCTTCCTCCCGCTTTTTCAGCGCGCGGCGCAGCCACCAGCCCAGGGCGGCCAGCGCCAGCACAACCAGCGCCAATGGCCATAGCACCGGCTGATTCCAATGCCGGCGCAGGGACTGGCGCTGGGCGGCATCCACGCGCAGGTATTTGAGATTGTTGAGCGCAAGCTTGTTGGGCTTGCTGTTGTATATCCAGCTGTGGCGCAGCACGTAGTCCTTGGGATGGAAGCCCCACATCCAGGGTGCATCGTGCCGCAGGATTTCCAGCATCCGGTCCACGATGGCCTGGCGCTCGGGGCCGTTGTCCATGTTCTTCATTTGCTCGAACAGGCGGTCGTATTCGGGGTTGCTGTAATTGGCCGCGTTTTCGCCGTCGTATTTGACCTTGGTCTGCGCACTGTGCAGCAAGAATAAAAAATTTTCCGGATCGGGATAGTCGGCGTTCCACCCCCAGCGGAACATCTGGGTGTCGCCGCGGCGGATCTTGTCCTGGAACCGGTTGTAGTCAGTGACGCGCGGAACGAGCTGCACGTTGATCTTGGCGAACTGTTTGCGCAGCCAGTCGAGTTGAGACTTGTCCTCGGGACGTGCGCCGGTGGTGTCAAAAAAGAGCACCAGCGGCTCGCCGGTTTTTTCGTTGAGTCCGCCGGGGTAGCCCGCCTCGGCAAGCAGCTGTTTCGCAACCTCGATGGATTTGCGCTTCGGCGCGCCGTTCACCCAATCGTAAACATAACGGTTGAGGCCGGCCTCCCCTTCGCGGTAGCCGAAAATGCCGGGCGGGATGGGCGATTGTGCAGCAATGCCGCGATCATTAAAGAATATAGAAATATATTCCTCCCAATCCACGGCGATGGAGATGGCCTGGCGCAGCTTGCGCGCCTTCTCGGAATTTCCGCCCACAACCGGGTCCAGCCAGTTGAACCCCCAATAGTCGGTGGTGGCGGCAACCGAAGTGGAAAGCTTGATTCCCTGCGCCTTCATGGCCTCGGTGACATTGGCTTCCCCGCCGACATTCACCTGAACGGCCTGGTCGAAGTTGTCGGAACCGATGCCGGAAGCGTCGTAATAGCCCTGCAGGAATTTGTTCCAGTAGGGAATGGTTTCCTTCTCCAGCGAGTACACCACTTTATCCGTCAGCGGCAGCGGGCGGCCCGCATCATCGAGCAGGCCTGCCTCGCGGTCGCCGGCGTCGCCCTCTGCCGGATAGAACTCACCGGAGAAATTCGGGTTGCGGCTGAGCACCATGCGCTGGTTGGGATTGTTTTCCGAAAGGTAATATGGCCCGCTGCCCAGCGGCCACCAGTCCAGCGTGATATTCCGCTCGGCCATGCCGGGCTGCGCGTAGAAGCGCTCTGCCTCCCAGGGCATGGGCGCAAAGAAGGGCATGGCCAGCCAGTAGGCAAACTGCGGGTATTTGCCAATGACTTTGATGCGGTACGTTTTTGCATCCACCACCTCCACGCCGGGCAGGGGGTAATCGTCCAGGTTCAGCCAGCCATTGGGCTGCTGCTTGCGCGCCTGCTTCAAGGTTTCGGCATACTCTTTCAGCCCTGCAATATATTGGGCCATCACGCCGAAAATGGGTGAATGCAGGTCCGGGTGCGCCAGGCGCTTGATCTGGTAGGCGTAGTCGGCAGCACGCACTTCGCGTGTGCCGGTTTGGGCAAAATCGGTAAGGGTGCGGATGCCATCCCAGTCTTTTTGCGCCAGCGCCATATAGCTTGGCCGCCCGCTGGCATCCACGGCCAGCGCAGGATGCGGCTGGAACATGAGCCCCGGCCGCAGATGGATTTCATAATAACTGTAGGCGATCTTATCGGCGGGCGCGTTCTGCGGCAGCAACCGGTTGTTCTTGTCGTAATAGCTCACCTTGGGCAGCGCTGCGGCAGCCTGGGGTATGAGTGTGTAGGGATGTTTGAGATAATGGTATTGCAGCGGAGGCTGGTAAATCTGCGCAAGGAACCCGTATTCGTTTTCGCTATAGGCCTGCACCGGATCGAGATGCTTGGGACGCGCGGTGAATGCACTGTAGATGATCGGCTTGCCGGAATCGCCCGCAGGATAGGGGTCGTTCCAGATGCCGCCGTCGCATGCGGCGAGCGGCAGCAATAACAGCAGGACGGTGAGGGTTTTCATGCGCGCAAGTTTAGCCGAAAGGCACTCGTTCGCGGTAACATTGCATCACGCTCGAAATAACACTTGTCCACGTAGAGACACGAAAAGCACGAAAAGGCGCATTGATCGTGATTTTCGCGGACCCATTAAGGTATTAAAAGGTTTTAACCATGAATCAATCCTGGCACGACTTTCTATCAACCTGTCACGCGCAATTTCAGGATGGCGTAGTGCAGCATTTTGGCGATGCGGCGGGCGAGCTTGCTGCCGCGCAGGACGGCACGGTGCTGTGCGACCTGGGTCAATTCGGGGTGCTGAAGGTTACAGGCGAAGATGCGCAAAGCTTTCTGCAAAATCTGCTCTCCAGTAATGTGAAGGATGTCACCTCATCAAAGGCGCAGCTGAGCAGCTTCAACACCGCCAAGGGGCGCATGCTGGCGACGTTTCTGATCTGGCAGAGCGGCGCGGATTATTTCCTGCGGCTGCCGCGCAGTCTCTCGGCAGCGATGCAGAAGAAGCTTTCCATGTACGTGCTGCGCAGCAAGGTGAAAATCGCCGATGCCAGCGACGAACTGGTCTGCCTGGGCCTTGCAGGAAAGGGCACGAACACGCTGGCCAGAGAATCCTTCGCTGCCGTACCTGAAGAGGCGATGGGTGTGGCCGTGTCTGCCAACGCGAGCCTCATCCGCCTCGATGCAAGCCGGCTGCTGATCGTCACGACTCCTGGGCAAGCCCCTGCACTGTGGAAATCGCTGAACTGCGGCGCGCGCGCCGCGGGGGCCCCCTGCTGGGACTGGCTCGACATCCGCGCGGGCATTCCGGTGATCCTGCCCGCAACGCAGGAGCAATTCGTGCCGCAGATGGCGAACCTGGAATTGATCGGCGCGGTGAATTTCAAGAAGGGCTGTTATCCCGGGCAGGAAATCGTGGCGCGCATGCAGTACCTGGGCCGGCTCAAGCAGCGCATGTATCTCGCGCACGTGCCGGGCGGCGCGGCCCCGCAACCCGGCGAGATGCTCTACAGCGCGGATATGGAAGGCCAGCACAGCGGCACGGTGGTGAATGCCGCACCCGCCCCCGGCGGCGGTTACGATTTGCTGGCCGTGGTGCAGATCAGCAGCCGCGAAAGCCAGACCGTGCACCTGGGCGGACTGCAGGGTGCGACACTGGAATTCCAGCAGCTACCCTATCCCCTCTCCTGAAACCGGCAGCCTACTGACCACGGGGCAGAACATCCCAGCCCCTCTCGCGCACCAAATATGCGCAATCCTCCCGCTCCATGCCTGCCTGCAGTGCAATAGAAACGTAACATTCTTCTGCTAATTTGCATCCCACGCAATCCTGCCGGGTTTCCACCTGCTGGCATGACATTTGCGAATTGGTGACTGTAACCCGTGTATTCCTCAACACCGGATAAGGAGAATGAGATGATGAGCATGAAAGAGCGTTATCACATCCTGCCCGACAGGGGCGCAGGAAACCTGATGGTTTTTGATTCTGAAACCGGCGCGGTCCAATACCCAGCCTGTTGGCAGGATCTTTCCGCACTTTATCACTACCTGGTGGGTCGGGGCCGGATTGTCGAGTCGCAAAAACTGCTGGCGGACAGCATGGCGGGCGCCAAGCCGATCACAAACCTGGTCACACGCATGTCGCGGGGAGACGCTGGGAAATCCCTGTAACCGGGATTCCCCCAGCAGCTTAGCATCATCGGGGGGTGGAAGGCGCCCGCTCAGGCAGCCTTCCAGATCTTCCACCACTGATTTTTTTCATTCGCCGAAACCCGTGCAAACAACTCGCTGGCCTCGCGCTCCCAGGCGGTGAACGAGAATCCGGCTTTCTGCAGGGCAGCACTGTATTTCCTGTCTTCGCCCTGGATATGCTCCCTGAGCCAGGTTTTCAGGAAGCTTAGCATCTCGAAATAGATGGGCTTCTCTTCCAGCAGATGCACCTTGCACAGCCGGTCCAGTTTTGCGATCAGCTTGCTGTGTTCCTCCATGTGCTCCTTGAGTTCGGCATATTTTGCCTCGCGCAGCAGGCGCTCTTCCAGCGCAAAATGGGTGCGCGTGTAGTTGGTCAGCGCATCCAGAATTTCGGCAATCACCTTGTCGCCTTCCTGGCGCGAAACGGCCACAAATAGCCGGTTGAGAATGGCGACCAGCTCCTTGTGCTGATCGTCGATGGTCTTGATGTTGACGCTGTACTCCGGCGACCACTTGAAAAATACTTCATTGCTTGGCATATGTCCTCCAATTATTCCGGCCATGATGGCCATGATGGATATAAGCAAACAGCATGCCAGCAAATTATGACAACAATATTAAAGTGGTTATTGCTGCAATCGCCGCGCCAGAGCCCTACGTCGCGTCGGGGAGGGGCTCCAATTGCAGGTACATGCTGACATGGGGGATACCCGCATCCAGGTATTCCACCCCTTCTTCCTCGAAGCCGAAGCGGCGATAAAACTCCAACGCCTGCACCTGCGCGCTGAGCATCACCCGCGGATAGTTCTTGCTTCGCGCATAGTCCAGCAGTGCCTCCAGCAGCGCCGTGCCCACTTTTTTGCCGCGCCATTCGCGCAGCACGGCCAGCCTGCCGATGCGCGCCGGGTCTTGCCCGCTGGGCGGCACGATGCGTCCGCAGCCGATGGCATCGCCTTTCGCGCTCACCGCCAGCGCATGGCGGCTGGCCTCATCCAGGCCATCCCATTCCAGCTCGGCGGGGACATGTTGTTCGCGCATGAACACCGTCTCGCGCACGGCGCGCAAAAGCGGCTCGCCATCGTGCCAGCTAACCAGACTGACTGTAAAAGCGTGCGCCATCACTCACCTCCCTTGCAATTCCAGCCGATCAATAAGTGGTTTTGCTAGGCTATGATCTCGACTTCCGTCCCCGTTTTCACCATGCCGAACAACTCGATCAATTCGGCATTGCGCATGCGCACGCAGCCGTGCGAGCCGGGGCTGCCCATTTTTGTTTCGTCAGGCGTGCCATGTATATAGATATACCGCCGCATGGTATCGCAAGAACCCATGCGGTTGTAACCTTTTTCGCAGCCGGACAGCCACAGGATGCGCGTGAGTATCCAGTCACGCCCCGGGTGTTTTTGCGCCAGTTCCGGCGTATAGATTTCACCGGTGGGACGGCGCTTCACGAAGACGGCATTCACCGGCTGCCCTGCGCCGATTTTCGCGCGAATGACATGCCGCCCGCGCGGAGTGCAATTGCTGTCCATTTCTTCGCCCGCACCCTTTGCTGCGGTGGAAACCTGGTAGCGGCGCAGCAGCTTGCCTGCATCATCGAACAGTTCGAGTGTTTGTGCAGGAATAAGGACGGAGATTTTCATTGCGAGTTTTGCTCCCTGCGCCGCCTGGCGAAAAAATCGCTCAGCATTTTGCCGCATTCCCCGGCCAGCACGCCACCTTCAATTTGTGCATGGTGGTTCAATCGCGATTCTGCAAAAAGGTTGAGCACGCTCCCTGCTGCGCCCGTCTTGGGATCACGCGCACCAAAAACCACACGCGCAATACGCGCATGAAACATTGCGCCCACGCACATCACACAAGGCTCAAGCGTGACGAACAACTCGCATCCCACCAGCCGATAGTTGCCCAGGCGCTGCGCCGCATCGCGCAACGCCGCCATTTCGGCATGGGCGGATGGATCGTGGCGCGATATGGGCGCGTTAAATCCCCTGCCGACGATCACGCCATCCTTCACCACCACCGCACCCACCGGCACCTCCCCCATGGCCTCCGCCTGGCGCGCCAGCGTCATGGCTTCACGCATGAATGACTCTTCATCCATGCGCGGCATCGCATCGGAATTGCCCACAACCTGATCATTGATTCCCATGTGCTCTATTGTAATTCCATTCGAAATTCGCGAGCGTGCTTATGCTCGTTGCGCCCTTCAATACTTTGAGTTGCGGCATTCAATACCCGGAGCAATCACACAAAAAAAATGTGTATTATGAAGCGTTTCGGAGCGAGTTTAGATTGAAGGTTACAATTAAAACTGATACATTAGAAACCGTCTAATCCACTCGGCTATCAAGGTGAAGTCTATGAATGCTCCGGAAAGACCAATCAAGAACTACAAGTCGCTGGAAGGTCTGCGCGTAGTCACTGAAACCAACACCCATGCGCATAGCGGTGAACAAGCGAATTTTATCGCACCGCCACCGCTCACCAAAAAATCGGATGGTGAAACCGGACATTTCCGCGCATACCGTCCGCGCCCATTCACACCCGAAGAGCGGGCAAACACCAAAATACTTTTCGGCGGCCTGCATTGGCGCGCTGAACGGGTCATCCAGGGCGCCATGGAAAACATGGGCTACAACGTCCAGATACTGCCAACCGCATCGCGCGAGGACATGATGACCGGGCGCGAAGTGGCCGACATCGGCCAATGCTGCCCCACCAGCTTTACCACGGGATCACTCACCAATTTCCTGCGCCGCGAGATCGAGCGCGTGGGTCACGATGAGGTAGAGAAGCGTTATGTGTACCTGACAGCTGGTTCATGCGGCGCCTGCCGATTCGGACAGTATCACCACAGCTATGAACTGGCGCTGCGCAACATCGGCCTGGATTCGCTGCGCATGTTCATGCTCGAACAGGAAAAATTCGACCAGGGTCCGGTGCATGGCGGCGGACTGGATCTCAATGTTTCGTTTACGCTGGGCGTATTCTGGGCGCTGATCCTGACCGACCTGGTCCTGGACATGGAATATCAGATACGTCCCTATGAGGTCAATGCCGGCGAGACCGACCGCGTCAGCCGCGAGGCAGTCGAGTATCTCTATGAGGTATTCCGCAACCGTCCGCTGAAGAAAAACAAATGGGGCATGCTGGCCTGGCATCTTTATACCGGCTACTTTGCGGATGCCATGCGCGAAGTGTACCGGATGTTCGACAAAATCGAAGTGGACCGCCTGCGCGTGAAGCCCATGGTGAAGATCACCGGCGAATTCTACCTGCAGACCGTGGAAGGCGAGCCCAATTACAACATCCATCGCTGGCTCGAATCGGAAAACGCCGAGGTCTACCCGGCCTCCATTTCGATCTGGATCGATTACCTGTGGCGCCTGACCGAACAGGAGGCGCAAGACCATATCGGCATCGCACGCGGTGCGCGCCTCAAATTGCTGGGCGTGCGCGTCAATAAATGGGTGCTGCGCAGCACCTATAATAAGATGCGCCGCGCGCTCGGCAACTTCCCGCGCGAAATGCTCAACCAGTACGAGCTGCGCGAACTGGCCACCCCATGGTTCCACAGCCGCATGAATGGCGGCGAAGGGGATATGCTGATCGGCAAGGCGCTGTGGACTTACCACAAGAAGAAGGCACACATGATCTGCGAACTTTCTCCTTATTCCTGCCTGCCCAACACCATGAGCGTGGGCGCGATGGCGGCGGTGATCGGACGCTATCCTGACTTGCTTTACGCGCCGCTGGAGATCAAGGGCGACTCCGAAGTGCATGCACTCTCGCGCTGCCAGATGATCCTGACCGAAGCAAAAAAACGCGCGCAGCGCGAATATGAGGAGGTGCTGGAGCGCACCGGACTGACAGAGCAAATCTTGCGCGCAGAAATCGCCAAGCGCCCCGAGCTGAAGAAGGCGACCTACCGCATCCCGCATTACGGCGTTTCCGGAACCGCGGCCAACCTCGTTTTGCATATCGCCGCGATGCGGGCCGCATAATCCTCTCCACGATATATAATAACGCGCTATGAAAATCATTGGACTGGACATCGGCTCCACGACCGTCAAGGCAGTGGTGTCAGAAAACGGCAAGGTTCTCTGGCAGGACTACAAGCGCCACAACACCAAGCAGGCCGAGATGACGCTCGCTTTCATGGAGCGCATGGAAGCCGAGTGCGGCATCAAGGCAGGAGTAGACCGCATCTTCATCACCGGCTCGGGTGCCGGACTGATCGCCCCGCAAATCGGCGGCAAGTCAATACAGGAAGTGGTGGCCGTGGCGGCAGCGGTGGAAAAGCTGCACCCCGACGTGAATTTCGTCTCCGAAATCGGCGGCGAAGACATGAAGACCCTGTTCTTCACGCCCAGCGGGCAGGGCAAGAGCAAGCAGGTTTACATGCAATCTGCCTGCAGCGGAGGCACCGGCACCTTCATCGAGAAAACCGCGCGCAAACTCAACATTTCGTCCGAGCAACTGTCGAAAATGGGCTACTCGGGCTATGAGCTGCACAAGATCAGCTCCAAATGCGGCATTTTCGCGGAAACCGACGCAAACACGCTGGTCAAGTCCGGCGTGCCGGTGGAAGAGATCATCGCCAGCCTGTTCGAGGCAGTCGTCTACCAGAACCTGGCCACGCTGACCAAGGGCAATACGCCCGTGCCGCAAGTACTGTTGCTGGGCGGACCGAACACGTTTTTCGCGGGCTTGCAGGAAGCCTGGCGCCACCATCTGGGCAAGCTCTGGGCTGAGCGCAAGCTGGCACTGCCGGAAGGCGCAACGCTTGAATCCGTGATTCTGGTGCCGAGCGAAGCCTTGTACTACGCCTGCCTGGGCTGCATCGAGATCGGCCAGGAAGAAAAACATTCCGTCGGCCTGTATGCCGGAGCAGAAAAACTCAAGTGGTGGATCGAAAAGGGGCAGTGGGAGGAGAAGGCAAAAGAGGGTGAAAAGGGGTTGGTAAGCTCCCCCAACGACCTGGATGACTTCATGCAGCGCTATGCGGACGACAACCGCAAGCCCGTGGATGCCACTGCATATGACCGCAATGCGCCGGTAGCCGTGGGCTGCGATTTCGGCAGCACAACGGCAAAGGCAGTGGTGCTCTCCCCCAATGCTGACATGCTGTTCAGCTGTTATGCGCCTTCCGCCGGAAACCCGATAGAGGACGCCAAGGCACTGTTCCGCCAGATACGCGAAGCCGGTTTCGAGAACATCGGCGGACTGGCACTCACCGGCTATGGCAAGGATTTGCTGCAGAACATCATCGGCGCGGATATGGGCGTGGTCGAGACTGTGGCGCACGCGACCGCCGCGCTGCACTATTTTCCCGATGCCGACGTGATCTGCGACGTGGGCGGCGTGGACGTGAAAATCATGATCCTGCGCCAGGGCACGGTGGCCGATTTCAGGCTGAATTCGCAATGCTCCTCCGGCAACGGCGCATTCCTGCAAGGCGTGGCGGAACGCTATGACGTGCCGCTGAACCAATATGCCGAGCGCGCCTTCCAGGCGCGCTCCGTTCCTTCGCTGGCCATGGGCTGCGGCGTGTTCCTGCAATCCGACATCGTGAACCAGCAGCGCAAGGGCTGGTCTCCGGACGAAATCATGGCCTCGCTCGCGGCCGTGCTGCCGCTCAACGTATGGGTCTATGCCGGCCAGCTGCAAAACCTGGCCGCCGCCGGGCGCAAGTTCGTGTTGCAGGGCGGCACGCACCGCAACCTGGCGGTGGTGAAGGCGCAGGTCGATTTCATCAGCGAGAAGGTACCGAACGCGGAAGTCGTGGTCCATCCCTATTCCGGCGAGGCGGGCGCCATTGGTGCTGCGCTCTGCGCACGCGACTGGATGGCGGCAGGCAAGCCCAGCGCCTTCCGGGGCTTTGACGCCATCGAGGCGCTGGAATACAGCAGCACCACCAGCGAGCACACCATCTGCCACTGGTGCGCGGTGAATTGCCGCCGCACCTTCATCGACGTGCGCCTGTCCGGCGGCCGCGGCCGCAGTTGGAGCAAGGTGCCGCTGGCAGAAGGATGGGAACGGGTGATCAGCGGCAATACCTGCCCCAAAGGCCTTCTGGAAGATGCCAACGAGATGCGTGTGGTAATGGGACAATTAGACGAGGTAAAACGTGCACACCCAAATATTGCGCAACTGGTTCGGGAAGATGCCTTTCGGCGCGTCAAAGCCGAAGCGTGACCAGGACGACACCGCGAAACCGCAAGCCCCTGCAGCAGCCTCTTCATCCCGTGCACAGATGCGCATTGGCATCCCGCGCACGCTGAACCAGTGGTCCACCCACCAGTTCTGGCTTGCTTTTTTCGATGCGCTTGGGATCAACAAGGTCGATTTTTCATCGGATACATCCGAGTCCCAGATGCGCGACTTCGGCAAGGGGCGCGGCACGGTGGACTGCTGCTATCCGGTGAAGTGCATATCCGGCCACTACGGCGAATTCCTGGCGCGCAAAGCGCACCGCAAGATAGACATCCTGTTCTCGCCCATGGTCTATTCGCTGCCTTCCTTCTTGCACGGGCATGCGAGTGGATCGCTGGTGTGCCCGCGCGTGATGGCCGCACCGGAAAACATCAAGTCCGGATTCCTGAAGGAAAAGGATTTGTTCGCCGAGCACGGCATCAAGTACGTAACCCCCCTGGTGTCCTTTGGCGACCGTCCCATCGTGCCCAAGCAGCTTTACGAGGGGCTGCGTGATGCCATTCCCGGCCTGACCAGGTCCGAGACCCAGAAAGCGGTCGCGGCCGGGTTCGACGCGCTCGATGCTTTCGGCGCAAAGATGCGCCAGAAAAGCCGCGAGATCCTCGAGCAATGCATGCGCGACAACAAGCCCTGCATCCTGGTGCTGGGGCGCCCCTATCACATGGACCCCGGCATCGGTCACGAAATCGAGGTGGATATTCAGGCCTACGGCTATCCCGTGCTGTGGTCGCAATACCTGCCCACCGACCCGGACTTGCTGGACTGGCTATTTGGGCAGGACGTGGCGGAAGGCTACATCAAGTCCCCGCTCGACATCGCAGACGTGTGGCCTTCCTCATACAGCGCCAATACCAACGAAATCATGTGGGCCGCAAAATTCGGCGCGCGCATGCCCTGGATCGCCTGCGTAGTGCGCCTGGCCAGCTACGAATGCGGCATGGACCAGCCGACCTATTCCCCGGTGCAACAGATCGTGGAACGCTCCGGCACGCTGTTCTTCTCCTTCCAGGACCTGGATTCCACCAAGCCCGCTGGCTCGATCAAGATCCGCGTCGAAACCATCGCGCACTACCTGCATAAATATGCATCCGGCATCATCACCAAGAAGAAGGCAGCGCTCCCCCCTGCCCCGAATCAGGGCAGCTGACCCCGGGCCAGCCAATGCGGGCCCGGGGGCATATGCATCCCAGCAAATTATCTAGTTCCTCCCTATCACTTCGGACAGGTGTGTAACTCCCCTGTCTTGCACTATCATTGCCCGTTGCCTGATGGCGTGCGGCATAGCCGGTTCCCCGCACGCTCAACGATCAATAACGAGGAGATGCCATGATAAATCGCTGCAAAAAATTTGTTTCCCGTTTGTTCCGCACCTGGGTGCACAAGGCTTTCTGGATACTTCTGCTGCTTGCTGTCGTAGGATTGACCACCATATATTCGGCAGAATGGAGCCACAAGATATGGGATCGCGATCCGAACAGGGGGGCGGCGGTCATCAAGAATGATCCCATCGACAAGGATCTCGACAAGGTCGTTTATCTGAGCCAGAACTGGAATCCTTCGGACAGCCTGTGGTTCTACAGCACGACCCAGGGCTCGGACCTGATCCCCTACGACTTCTTCCTCGCGCTTGAGCAAGCGGGCAAGCCAGAGCCTTTCCGTTCGCCCGAGAACATGAACCGCTATCGCTATCTCCCGCAGCGTGCCACTTCCAGCAACCCGGACGGATTGCCGGTCGGCATGGTGGCCGACACCTACCAGGGCAAGAAGTACATGGGATTTTCCTGTGCCGCATGCCACACCTCGCAGATCAATTACAATGGAACCGGCATCCGCATAGATGGCGGCCAGACAGCCGCCGACATGGATTCCTTCATGAAGGATCTGGGCGCGGCACTGACCGCGACCGGCAATGATCCCGCCAAGAAAAAACGCTTCTCCGAAGTGGTCCTGAAGCTCGGCAATTACCGCAACGAAACCGAGGTGCTGGACGACCTCAAGACCTTCACCCTGCGCACCAGCATCTACAACTATATCAACGAGACCGACACGGCATATGGCTACGGCCGCCTGGATGCGTTTGGCCGGATTTTCAACCGCGTACTCCAGCATGTCCTCACCGAGCAGGAACTGCGCGAAGTGCTGAGCAGCGCCTTGTCCAAGGATGAACTTGATGATGTGCTACCCAATTTCGGCAAGGTGCTTTCGGAAAAGCAACGGGATCACATTGTCGAGCGCCTGGTGGAAATATTGAAAGCACGGGAACAAGCGGCGCAGCAAAAGCAGGATGGGCAGGCGCAGTCCAGGCTTCAAAGTGAACTGGCCAATCTCAGAGGCCAGTTGTTCAATCCGCCAAATGCCCCGGTCAGTTATCCTTTCCTGTGGGATACGCCGCAACACGACTATGTGCAATGGAACGGGGTTGCCGCAAATGTTGGCGAAGGACCCATTGGGCGCAATTCAGGCGAGGTCATAGGCGTGTTCGCCACGCTCGACTGGTCGCAGGAGCCAGGCTGGACACTTTCCTCGGTGATAGGCGGCCAATGGCCGGACAAGACGCATTTCAGCTTCAAATCGTCGGTGGATCTGCACAACCTGCGCCTGCTGGAGGCGCAGCTTTCCACCCTGCAATCGCCGCAATGGCCGGAAAACATACTGCCCGCCATAGACAAGAATCGAGCCAACCGCGGCGCCGCCATCTTTGACCTGCGCTGCGCGACGTGCCACGCGGAAATTGACCGCGCCGACCCCAAGCGCCATGTCATCGCCAATTTCTCCAAGCTCAGCGCGGCAGGCACCGACCCTAAAATGGCGCTCAATGCCATCGGCCGCACGGGTTATTCCGGCATCCTGACCAACCAGTATGTGAATATCGGCGTGGGCAACCTCTACCTCAAGGACAGAAGGCCCGTGGCTGCCCTGCTGATCCAGGCAGACACCAACGTAGTCGCCACACCCGATCCCGACAAATGGTTTTTCCAGCGCTGGGCAGATTGGGCGCATGATCTTGCCGTGGCCTTCTTCAGCAATGACATCAAGCAGGCATCGCTGAAGTCCGGCAATTTCGACGCCGATACGAATGCCAGCCCGCTTACCTCGCTGCTGTCGTACAAGGCTCGCTCGCTCAACGGTATCTGGGCCACCGCACCTTACCTGCATAACGGGTCAGTACCCACCCTGTATGACCTGTTGCTGCCAGCCAGAAAACAGGCGGGAGACCGCCCCGGCATGGAGTATCGCCCGGCGAAGTTTTCCACCGGTTCACGCGAATTCGATCCCGTCCATGTCGGTTTCAGAAGCCAGGGCTACAACGGCTTTGTGGTAGACACCGGCATCTACGGCAACGGCAATTCCGGACACGAATACGGCACGCGCGACATGAAGCGTGCAGACGGCACGATTGAAAAAGCGCTGACCAGGGAAGAACGCCTCGATTTGGTGGAATACCTGAAGACTCTCTGATGGCATGACCCGGCAAAGGCCCGGATGGTCGAGGCCTTGCCGGACCTCATTGGAATATTGCCCGATTTCCAATAAGATGCTTTGCATGCAGGCAATATAACAACAAATGGGAAAACATTATGCTGCGCAAACTTATCGGTACCATCGCCATTGCAGCCGGAGCAGCGGGGTGCGCCTCGGCTCCGCCCGACACCACGCCGCTCAACCCGACTGCCATCATTGAAAAGCATATCAACAACAATGGCATCAAGGGGTTCTTCCCCTTCGAGATCAACGACGCGAACTACGTGCGCACGAACATGCGCCGCTATGAGCACGAACTCAAGGGCACCGGCACCTTCTCCGGCTTCATCGTGGGCACCCACTCGGGCACCTCGATCACCCGCCTGGACCGCAAGCTGGTCTGGTCGCTCGACACGAAGCATGAAGAGTATACTGAGTGCCCCCTGAAGGGCTGCGTCGAGAAGACCGCGCGGCCCGCTCCCAAAGTGGGCCAGGCCCAGCAGCAGCCCGAGGCCCCGCATGAGCAGGGCTGCACCCTGCGCATGGCCAGTTCCAGCTTCACCGTCACACCCACGGGCCAGAAGAAAACCATCAATGGCTTCGACACCGAGCAATATCAGGCGCTTTGGACGGTGGTCCTGCGCGACAAGGACGCGCGCACCACCACCAGCAAGGTGTCGCTGGACCTGTGGACCACCCCGCTTACCCAGAACATGCGCGATGCGCTCGCCATGGACGCGGCCTACGCGCATGCCTATGCCGGAGCCATGCCCGAAGAAATCCGGGCCCAGCCCGTCCCCGAGGAAGCGGCGAAGCTGATGGCCTCCTACCTCGCCAAGTCGTTGAGCCCCGCCGATCAGGCCGCATTCCTCGCGGGTGCCAGGCAGATGTCGAAGATCAAGGGCTACCCCATTTCCAGCCAGTTAAGCTGGAACATGAACGGCAACGCTTGCGCGCCCAAGGAGCCGGCCAAGAAGGCGGAAGACAGCGGGTCGCACAACCGGCCCATGCCGAGCAGTGCGTCAGGCCTCGCCTCCGGACTGGCCGGAATGTTCGTGGAAAAGAAGGCGAAGGAAGCGGTGGATGCATCGGCTGGCGAACCGATATTGTCGTTCACCATGGAAGTGAAACAACTCAAGGTGGAACCCCGGCACGACAGCCTGTTTGAAGTGCCCACGGGCTATCACAGGATTCAGCCGCAATAACACCGGGCTTGACCCCGCAAACGTGACGGATTATGAAACGCCGCCCTGGTTAATCCGGCACAGACTGGTAGTGAGACGAGCCGAACAGGAGCGCGGTGTCCAGGATGGGCACCGCCTCCCCTTCGTAGCTGAAGCAGGATAGCGAAAGTTGCGGCCACAAGCTGCTGTCCTCTGGCAGGGCGCATTGCGCCTCGTCGCCTACGCTGACGTTGACCGGCAATTTTTCCAGTGCAATCGCGCCGTATTCCAGGGGCGCAAACGGAACACGCTGCCAGGCTACCACCAGCGCGTAGCGCGGCGTAGCGGCCGGCAAAACACCCGTAGCAGGGTGCAGGAGGACATTAATATCTATCATCGGCAAACGCTTGCCTTGCCAGCTCACCAGACCACAGGCATGGCGGGCTGCACCAGGGACCCCGGCAGCAACGGGATTATCGATCAGCGCGAAGTTAGTGTGCGGCGGCAAGGCAATATGACGGCCCGGCGCATATTCGATCAGGCGCGCGAGCACTTGCAGACCTGGCTTCACCATCGTTGCGCTTGTTGGCGCCCCGATTGGTGCTGCCTGTTCCTTTGCTGCCACTATTTCAGCCACAGTGGGCATGGCCTGCTCGTCGATATTCGAAAACACTTCAGCTCCCATCGTTCAGTTCCCCGCTCCCAAGGCATAGGCTTTCA
>DATDDB010000098.1:0-8162 GCA_036524005.1 Gallionellaceae bacterium
CAGCAGCAGCGAAATCGCCGCGGGTGTGATGCCCGAAATGCGCGAGGCCTGGCCTATGGTTTCCGGCTTGTGCTGGTTGAGCTTCTGCTGCACCTCGATCGAAAGTCCGCGCACCTGGCGGTAATCCAGGGTCGCGGGCAATTGAGTGTCTTCGTGCTGGCCCTGGCGCTCAATCTCTTCCTGCTGGCGCTTGATGTAGCCCTGGTATTTGGCCTGGATCTCCACCTGCTCCGCCACTTTTTCATCCGCGACGGACTCGCCTGCTCCCGGCAGGGTCAGCAGGCTGGCGTAGGTCACTTCCGGGCGGCGCAACAATTCGTAGAGCGGGTATTCGCGCTCTATGCTCTGACCGACGATTTCGGCAGCGCGCTCGGCATCATCGCCTTGCACCAGCATCCTGGGGTTGATCCAGGTGGATTTCAGGCGCTCGATTTCGCGCGCGATGGCCTCGCGTTTCTGCTCGAACGCCTCCCAGCGCACATCGTCCACCGCGCCCAGGCGGCGCCCGGCTTCGGTGAGGCGCAGGTCGGCGTTGTCTTCGCGCAATTGCAGGCGGTATTCGGCGCGGCTGGTGAACATGCGGTAGGGTTCGGACACGCCGCGCGTGATCAGGTCGTCCACCAGCACGCCCAGGTATGCCTCGTCGCGCCTGGGGCACCAGGTATCCTCCTCGCGCGCCAGGCGCGCGGCATTGATGCCCGCCAGCAAGCCCTGCGCCGCCGCTTCTTCATAGCCGGTGGTGCCGTTGACCTGCCCGGCGAAGAACAAACCCTGGATGTGCTTCGATTCCAGCGAGCTCTTCAGCGCGCGCGGATCGAAGTAATCGTATTCGATGGCATAGCCGGGGCGGGTGATGTGGGCGTTTTCCAGCCCCTTGATCGAGCGCACCAGCGCCAGCTGCACGTCGAACGGCAGGCTAGTAGAAATCCCGTTCGGGTAGATTTCGTGGGTGTGCAGCCCTTCCGGCTCCAGGAATATCTGGTGGCTGTCCTTGCCGGCGAAGCGCGTGATCTTGTCCTCGATGGAGGGACAGTAGCGCGGACCGACCCCCTCGATCACCCCGGTGAACAGCGGCGAGCGGTCGAGGCCGCCGCGGATGATGTCGTGCGTACGCGTATTGGTCTCGGTGATCCAGCACGGCAACTGCTGCGGGTGCTGCGCGGCATTGCCCAGGAATGAAAACACCGGCACCGGGTCGTCGCCCGGCTGCTCCTTCATCACGGAGTAGTCGATGCTGCGCCCGTCTATGCGCGGCGGAGTGCCCGTCTTCAGCCGCCCGACCGGCAGCTTCAGCTCGCGCAGGCGGTGCGACAGGCTGACGGAGGGCGGGTCGCCCATGCGTCCGGCCTGGTAGTTGGATTGCCCGACATGCACCAGCCCTGAAAGAAATGTACCGGTGGTCAGCACCACCGTTTTGGCGCGAAACTTCAGACCGAGCTGGGTGACCGCACCCGTGACGCGCTCGCCCTCGACCAGCAGGTCGTCCACCGCCTGCTGGAAGATCCACAGGTTGGGCTGGTTTTCCAGGCGGCTGCGGATCGCCTGCTTGTACAAATTGCGGTCGGCCTGCGCGCGCGTGGCGCGCACCGCCGGGCCCTTGGAGGAATTGAGGATGCGGAACTGGATGCCGCCCTCGTCGGTGGCCGCCGCCATGGCGCCGCCCAGCGCATCCACCTCCTTCACCAGATGGCCCTTGCCGATGCCGCCGATGGAGGGATTGCAGGACATCACGCCCAGGGTCTCGACGTTGTGCGTCAGCAGCAGCGTGGCGCGACCCATGCGCGCGCTGGCCAGCGCCGCCTCGGTGCCGGCATGGCCGCCGCCAACGACGATGACATCAAAAGTGTTCGGATAATCCAACGGGTTTTCCTGAAAAACGGTGCGCCTTGAGGGAGGGCGAATGATACAGCATTCAGCGCCTCAATCGTATAGGGGTGGCTTCATTTCCGCCGATGTTTCACGTGGAACAATGTCGCAGAGCAGGGCTCGGAGCAGAAATGTTCCACGTGGAACATTTTTTACACCCGAAACCCGCCCTGAAACCCAGCCCGAGTTAAGCGCATTGTTTCACGTGAAACAATCGGGCTACTTGCCAATGCAAAAACTGCTGAATATCTTGCCCAGCAGATCGTCCGGGGTGAATTCTCCAGTGATCGAATTGAGCCGCTCTTGCGCCAGGCGCAGCTCTTCGGCAAACAGCTCCATCTGATCCACCACCCCGGCCGCAGCTTGCACATGTTGGTGCGCCTCTGCCAAGGCCTGGACGTGGCGCTCGCGCGCCATGAACACGCCCGCCTCCTGGTGCCAGCCGATGACGGCGAGGATTTTCTCGCGCAGCAGATCCAGCCCTGCGCCGGTCTTGGCTGAAAGGTGGACGTTCCAGCCGTGGCTGGCCTGCTCGGCGCGTGAAGCTTCCTGGGCCAGGTCGATCTTGTTGTATACGCGTATGCAGGGCACGCCCTCGGGCAGCGCGTCGATGATCTTCTGCTCGTCCGGGCCCAGACCCAGGGCGACATCCACCACCAGCAACACGGCGTCCGCTTTTTGCACGGCGCCATGGGTGCGCGCGATGCCCATCTGCTCCACCTTGTCCTGCGCCTCCCGCAGGCCGGCAGTATCCAGGATGTGCAGCGGCACGCCGTTGATCTGGATGGCCTGGCGTATCACGTCGCGCGTGGTGCCGGGTATCTCGCTCACCAGCGCCACCTCTTCACCGCTCAGCTGGTTGAGCAGGCTGGACTTGCCCACGTTGGGCTGACCCACCAGCACGATATGCGCGCCCTCGCGCAACAGGCTGCCCTGCCCGGCTATCTTGCGCGTCTTGTCCAGTTCGGCCAGCACCTCCTCCAGACCGGCACGGCGCTCGGCAAAATTGACCTCGTCGATCTCCTCTTCCGGGAAATCCAGCATCGCCTCGGTGAGCATGCGCAGGTGGATGAGCTTCTCCACCAGGCGGTGCACCACCGTGGAAAAATCGCCCTGCAACGAACGCATCGCGGATTTCGCCGCCTGGCTGGTGGTGGCATCGATCAGGTCGGCCACGCTTTCGGCCTGGGCCAGATCCAGCTTGTCGTTGAGGAAGGCGCGCTCGGTGAATTCGCCAGGCCGGGCGAGCACCGCACCCAGTTCGAGGCAGCGCTGCAGCACCAATTGTGTCACGGCGACGCCGCCATGGCCCTGCAGTTCCAGCACATCTTCGCCGGTATAGGAATGCGGCGCGGGATAATAAAGCGCGATGCCGCTGTCGAGCGCATTGCCTTGGGCATCGAGAAAACGGGATAGGGTCGCGCTGCGCGGCTTGGGCTGCTTGCCCAAAATGGAAAGGGCAAAACCGGATAGGTTTTGCCCCGAGACTCGAACTACGCCGATGCCGCCGCGACCGGGAGCCGTCGCAATCGCTGCGATGGTTTTGGGCTGGGCGGCCACTTTATCAGGCAGGCTTCTTGTCCTTCTCCGCGTTGCGGGTGATCACCCACTGCTGCAGGATGGACAGCGCATTGTTCACTACGGAATACAACACCAGCCCTGCCGGGAAGAAGAAGAACACCACGCCGAACACGATAGGCATGGTCTGCATGATCTTGGCTTGCAGCGGATCGGGCGGCGCCGGGTTGAGCTTGGTCTGCAGCAGCATGCTGCCGGCCATGATCAGCGGCAACACGAAGTACGGGTCGCTGGAGGACAGGTCGGTGATCCAGCCGAAGAACGGGGCATGGCGCAGCTCGACGCTGGCCAGGATCGCCCAGTACAGCGAAATGAACACCGGAATCTGGATCAGCATGGGCAGGCAACCGCCCATGGGATTGATCTTCTCGGTCTTGTACAGCTCCATCATCGCCTTGTGCAGACGATCACGGTCGTCGGCGTACTGCTCCTTGATCTTCTGCAGCTTGGGCGCGACCACGCGCATCTTGGCCATGGAGCGGTAGCTCGCGGCGGACAGGGGGAAGAAAATCAGCTTGATCAGGATGGTCAGGATGATGATCGCCACACCCCAGTTATGCACCCAGCCCTCGATGTAGGAAAGACCCATGAACAGCGGCTTGGAAATCGGGGTGAGCATACCGTAGTCCACGGTCAGGCCCAGGCCCGGTGCCACCGCATCCAGCGAAGACTGGGCGGGGCCCGCATACAGCGCAATGCTGGTGCCGCCCTTTGCGCCCGGTGCCACGGCAGGAATCGAGTAGCGCACGCCGGCGGAAAACTGCTTGTTGTCCAGCGCCTTTACGTAGTTCTTGTGCTGCTGGCCGTTCTTGGGCAGCCAGGCCGAAACGAAATAGTGCTGCAGCATGGCGACCCAGCCATTGCTGGCCGCATCGGCAAAAGTCGCCTTGTTTTTCTCGATGTCGGAAAAACTGACTTTCTGGATCTTGGCTTCGTCGGTATAGACCGCGGGGCCGGTATAAGTGGGCACAAACTTCGAGTCGCCTTCAGGCGTGCTGTCGTCGCGCACCAGCTGAAAATAGGCATCGGCATCGACCGGGGTCTTGCCTTTGTTTTCGATTTCGTAACCCACGTCAATCAGGTAGGAACCGCGATGGAAGGTATAGATCTTGACGATCGCAGCGCCGGATGGCGTCGTGGCCGTCAGCCGCACCTGCACGGAATCCTTGCCATCTGCGAGCACGACATTGTCATCCTGCGAGGTGAATTCGGTATTGTGGTTGGGCATTCCGTCGCCGATCAGCCCGGACTGCGCGATGTAAACGTGAGATTCGCGCTTCTCCATCAAGACAAAGGGCTTGTCGCTATCAACTGCGCGATGGTTCAGCAGCACCAGGCGCTGCAGGGTGCCGCCGACGGTGGTGATTTCGGCCGAGAGCGTGTCGGTCTTGACCTGGATCTTGCGGCCGGACTTGGCAGCCTCGCCGCCGGGCACGGCAGCCCCGGTATTGGCGCCTTGCACCCCGCTTGCCGCGGCAGGAGCGGTAGTCGCGGAAACGCCCGAGGCATTGGTCGCCGCCACCGCGGAGGCCGCCTGCTGGCTGGCCTGCTGATAGCGCTCAGGATGCTGGTCTCGCTGCCACTGCTCCCACAGCAGGAAAAGAGAGAAGAAAAAAATCGCCGACAGTAATAAGCGTTGAAAATCCACGTGACTCTACCTAGTTTTCTATGGAACGGGGTCGTAACCGCCGGGGTTCCATGGGTTGCAGCGAAAAATCCGTTTAAGGCTCATCCAGCCGCCCGCGAGCGGGCCATGCCTGGCGATCGCTTCGCAAGCGTAATGCGAACATGTGGGAGTAAAGCGGCAAGAAGGCGGAAACAGCGGGCTGATGAAATACTGATAGCCCCGGATCGGAGCAATAACCAGCCTGATTATAAATTTCCGCATTTTGCCTGTACGCCTCGCAACAGCCGGGCCAACGCCTCGGAGCCGTCCTTGGCCGTATTCCTGTCTAATTGCTTGCGTACCCGGACGATGACGTTCACTGCGCAGGATTTCCCCACGCCATTGGCCGGAAACGCACGCCTGAAGCCCTCCCTGACCAAGCGCTTTGCAAAATTCCTGGACACCGCGCGCGGCGCGATCCGCTTGCTGACGGTCACACCCAGCCGCGAGATCCCTGCCCGGTTTTTCCGGACATAGACCACAAACCATTCATTGCTGGTGGTACTACCACCAGGCCGGGCGCCGGGCGACAGGTCAAACCCCTCGCGGCGCCCGATCCGGCGATACCGGGGCAAGGATAACCCGCCCCCGGTCTGGTCTGCGTTTTTCTTCAGACGCCGATGCGCGCGCGTCCCTTGGCCCTGCGCGCCCTGATGACTGCACGGCCGCCCTTGGTCTTCATACGGACCAGAAAACCGTGGGTGCGCTTGCGCTTTGTTACCGATGGCTGATATGTGCGTTTCATGATTTCTTACCTATTGGTTCTATTTCAGTAGAACCCGGTATTACAATGGCAAACGCCCTTTCTGTCAAGCAAAATCAACATCTAAGGCGAGTGCCGCCGCGCTAAAAAGGGGCCGCGCTTTCGAACGCCAAAAGCTTGTCTAGGCGCGGATGAGCAAACTCCAGGAAACAGGCATGCAGCATCAGCCGCGGGGCAGCCATCCCGCCATACAGCGCATCGCCCATGATCGGGTGGCCGCTGGCCGCCAGGTGCACGCGCAGCTGGTGCGTGCGTCCCGTCACCGGCTCAAGCTCGACCCGGCTCGTATCGTTGGCAGAGTTGTAAGTGAGTACTCGGTAACGTGTAAGCGAGTGCTTGCCAGCACTGTGGTCCACCTTCTGCCGGGGCCGGTTCGGCCAGTCCGGGCTCAAGGGCAGTTCCATCTCGCCGGTTTCGGGGCTGAGCCTCCCGGAAACCAGCGCGAGGTAGCGCTTGCTCACCTTGCGGTCATGGAACAGGCGCGATAGCCTGCGCTGCATCTCCGCCCCGCGCGCAAACACCATCAGGCCCGAGGTCGCCATGTCGAGGCGGTGCACGATCAAGGCATCGGGAAATTCCGCCTGCACGCGGGAAGCGAGGCAATCCTGCTTGTCCTCCCCCCGCCCCGGCACGGCCAAGAGGCCAGCGGGTTTTACCGCCACCAGCAGGGAGTCGTCCCGAAAAATCAGTTCCAACGAAAATTGCACAGGCGTTACACCGGTGCGCCGCATTCGGCGCAATGCCTGGCCTGCGGGGTACGGAGTGGCTTTCCGCACGCCCGGCAGATCGGGCCAAACAAGCTCAGCCGGTGATGATAAAGCGCGTTCGAATTCGTTTCGCGAAACCCGGTCAGCCCGAAGTAGGCCTCTAATGCCCGATACCCCAGACGCGCCTCTCCCTCCGCCAGACTAACCCCATGTTCGACGTAATCCTGCCGGGCATCCGCGATACGGTGCTCCAGCAACGGATACACCTTTTCCCACTCATGCTCTTCGAGCATCGGGATTTCCATCCGGCAGCGCCAACACCACAGGGTCTTCGCCATGCCAACCGCCGTATCCGAGTCGCCTATACCTTCTTCACAAACTCCGACTTCAGCGACATGGGTCCTATGCCGTCGATTTTGCAGTCGATATCGTGGTCACCCTCCACCAGGCGGATGTTCTTCACCTTGGTGCCCACCTTCACCACCGCCGACGAACCCTTCACCTTCAAGTCCTTGATCACCGTCACCGTGTCGCCGTCTGCCAATACATTGCCCACCGAGTCCTTGATCACGCGCGCCTCATCAGCAGCTGCCGCGGGCGCATCCTTGCTCCACTCATGCGCGCACTCGGGGCACACGTACATATTGCCGTCTTCGTAGGTGTATTCGGAATTGCATTTGGGACATTTCGGTAAAGTGCTCAATTCAAGACTCCAATTTCTAAGAGATAAGGCGGGTCGCGTTGCGCGAACCCGCTCTGTTGCGACCGTCAAAACTGCCGGTCAGCGGCGCGACGTCACCTGCTCAGCGCTGCTGCACCAGGTCATCGTGATGATGCCCATGCCCGCCCCGCATGACACGCTCACCGCCCTCCAGGGGAAAATCGTCACACCCAGCCAGGGCCGATGCCAGCAAAACCAACAATACAACTTTCTTCATTACCTTGTCTTCTTTCCGTATCTAATAAATGATCGCCCCTCACGGGGCGCGTAATGTTCAACGAACGGGTTGTGACCTGTCAAGCTGCATCAGCCGCCGAGCGCGAGCAGATAACGAACCTTGTAGTATTCATTCAAGGCATCATATGAACACACGATAGCGAAACCAAACAACGCCAGCGAAACACAAACTTTCAGGATGCCGGACGGCTGAGGAGGATCGCCATAATCATTTTTCCAGCGCGGGCCTGACAAAAAGCACATCACGGGAAGTATGACAACACCGATCAACGGAAAAGCCAGCAAATTAACCACCCAGCCTGGCATGTTCAGGTCGCGCAAGCGGCCAGCGGAAAATAGCCAGAAGACACCGCCCACCGCCGCGCCGAACAGCGACACGTAGAAGTTGTACTCCCCTAGGCTGATAGCCTTCGGGACAGCCGCCTTATCGCTGAGATACAGAGTGGCCAAAGACCAAGCGATCATTGCAGAAGACATCGTCAACAGGTAAGTCCCAGCCCCGATTCTTTGCTTCCAGATCATGACTCTCCCATTCCGCAAAAACGTATGTAGGTCGGGTGGAGCGCAGCGATACCCAACATCATTCGATCAACGATGGGTATCGCTGCGCTCCACCCATCCTAC
>DATDDB010000099.1:0-3696 GCA_036524005.1 Gallionellaceae bacterium
GCCAGCAGCAGGACTGCAGCCCAAAACTTTTCATTCGGATCGCACTTCATGGCGTCCCCTTTGCAGGCAGTTGGCATACTCAAGCCCGCTCAATCCACGGCAAACCAGAACCTGGGCAGGGGCAGGTTTTGCCGCACCAGCCAGTCACGGAAATCCTGCTTGTAGAGAAACTCTTCGTACAGTTTGCCCAGCTCGGGCACCTGCTTCTGCTCGACGACGGCGAGCAGGTGGTTGAGCGCTTCGATGCGCAGGATGGACATGGGGCCGCCGGGGAGCGCGGTGTAGCCGACGTAGGGGTAGCCGTGAAATGCGATGGGCTTCATCGTGCCGGCGGCCCAGCGCCCATCCACGCTTTGCAGGCGCAGGCCATCGCACACGACGGCGCGCGCCAGCTCGCGGGCGACCACGATTTCATGCTCCAGGCGCTCGCGCGCCCACATGGCAACCACATCCGGCAGGCGGTAGGTTTCCACCAGCCAGGTGAAAGATGTTTTGTTGTTCATCTTGAATATCCCCCCAGGAGCATTATACCCGCGGCCCGGTTGGCACAACACGACCGCTGTGCACCCACAAAACAAAACCGGCGGGTCGCCCCGCCGGTTGCGCTGATTCGACGCAGCCTGGTTTACTTCTTTGCGTCGGCTTCGCACTTCTTCATGAACGAGCTCTTGGCTGCGCCAGCCAGCTTCTTGCCGTTCTTGTCCACGGCCTTGGCTTCGCAGGAAGGCGCCGCGCCTCCGGCTTCCTTTTCGCACTTCTTCATGAACGAATTCTTGGCTGCGCCGGCCAGCTTCTTGCCGTTCTTGTCCACGGCCTGCTCCTCGCAGGTGGCGGCAAAGGCGGTGCTGGCAACGAACAGGGATGCAAGGGCTACGGCAATCAGTTTACGCATGGGATAGGGCCTCCATAGGAATTATTATTCGGGTTCGGGATGGCAGATCACTGCCGGCTGCAATTATAGCGCGAGTTAGGGCAGGCCAGACCACAGGCAAATTGAATGGTGCTATCATGGTTCGCGTCATCCTTGATCAATATATAGAAGGAGGAATCATGAAACGCTTGGGTTTCCCGGTTCTTTTGCTTGCGTTGCTGGCCGGATGCGCCACCCCCGAGGAACGGGCCGCGCGGGTGCAGGCCGAGGTGGAGGAGATGATCAAGGTATATGGCCCCGGCTGCGAAAAGCTGGGCTTTGCCAAGGATACCGAGCCCTGGCGCGAGTGCATCCTGCGCCTTTCCGCCCGCGCCAGTTACCACACGCGGCCGGTCACGACCTCCTGCACCGCCTTCAACGGATTCTATAACTGCATTTCCTACTAGGGCAGGGGCGAAACCGGCGCCAGCCTGCCCTGAGTCCGCTGCAGCCAGCTCCGGCGCAGCCAGCTGCGCTGGGGGCTATTTGAGCACCCCTTTCCGCACCAGATACCAGGCGTAAAAACACACCGCGGCCGATGCGCTCCACAGCGCGAGGCCGGCGATGAGGTATTCCGGCTCGCTGGTATCCATCGAGCCCTTGGTCAGCGCATGCCACACCGCCACGCCCACTGCCAGGGCGAACTTGAAGGCGAATGCATACACAGCCTCCTTGCGCAGCAGCAAAAGCAGCACGCCCGCAATCACGGTGAGCGTGCTGACCAGCATCAACGGCCAGTAATCGGAGGGGGAATAGTTGGCGAAGTAGGCAAGCCTGGATTCGGGCAGCGGGTGCATGCCCTGGGAAATCTGGTAATAGACGAGGAGCGACCACAGGCCGGCGGAGATGAAAAAGCTCCCGATGAACCAGACGTGGGCCGGGCGGCGCTTGATGCGCAGCCGCGCGCCGGTCTCGGCCTGCACCGGGCCTGCCCGCGTCACAGCCCGTCCGGGGTCTCGTAGTCGTCGAAGTGGTGCAGCAGGCGGTAGTCGTCCCAGCCGAACTCGCCCTCGCACACCACGACCAGCGCATTGGCGATGGGCGGCTTCTCGCTGCCTGCCAGGCCCAGCTTGTCCTGGATGGCGTGCCACAGGCCGGTGATGTCCGGGGTGCGGAAATTCAGGTTGATGCAGCCATCGCCGGCGATTTTCTCGGCGGAGATAGTTTCAGCGCCCGGAGCAGGCAGCTTTTCCCTGGCCAGCTCCAGCAGCTGGCTCACGGCATGTTCAGCCTCGGGGGCGGGGGCGAGCCCCTCCTGGATTTGCACAGTCAACGTTCTCATCTGCTCCTCCTGTCCCGGGCATTATGGCACAGGTCGATGGGGCTCAAAACCCCTGTGTCGCGGAATAAATACCCTGCACCACCCGGGCCATGCGCGCGTAATCGAGCCTGTCCCAGGTGTCGCCCTGCTCGTGGTATTCGCGATTGCGTGCGAAGGCGGTGTCGGTCACCATGATGGCGGGATAGCCTTCCGCCCAGTAATTCATATGGTCGGAGAAATCGATGCCGGGCAGCATGGATGGCGCGTTGATCGAAAACACCGGCATCTGCGCCGCGCCCAGCATCAGCGCTTTCAAGCGGCGCATCTTGCCGAAATCGGAAAAGTTGCCGACCAGGGCGACGAAATTGCCGCGCTCCGGATAGAACAGCCCAAGCCCGGGAACGGGGTAATCCTGGGTGCCGGGGCGGTCGCTGAAATAGCCTATCATTTCCAGCGAGATCATCAGCTCCACCGCCCTGCCCTGCCGCCGCAGCATCTGCGCATGGCGCGCGCTGCCCATGTCCGCGGTGCGGAAAAACGGGGGTTCTTCCAGCGTGTAGGCCACCAGCTCGATGGGGCGCTGCTGCGGATTGCTGGCCAGCAGGCGCGCCAGCTCGAGCAGCCCCGCCACGCCGCTGGCATTGTCATCCGCGCCGGGAGTCTCCTCGAACGAATCGTAATGCGCGCCGATCACCAGCAACGGGCCGCGCTCCGGGCCGAAGCGCGCGATGATGTTGCGGTACTTCTGCCCTTCCGCCTGGTATTCCTGCACCGAAACCGCCGCACCGGTCTGGCGCAATTGCGCCTCGATGTAATCGGCGGCAAGGCCGAGGTTTTTGCGGTTGCCGATGTTGCGCGGGTAAAACGCCACGGCGAGCTTTTGCACGTGCGCGCGCAGCGCCGCCGCATCCACCGCCGGAGGCTGCGAGGGGGTGGGCGACACCAGCGGCTGCGCCAGGAATGCCCACAGCACGGACAGGCCCGCCGCCATGGGCAGCAACACATATGCGAGATAGCGGAGAAGTGATTTCAGTTTCATGAATTTGGGGAAGACGAATTTAGCCACGGATTAACACTGATAAACACGGATGAAAACCACGACAGTGCATATGTTTCGGTTTTGCTTTTATCCATGACCATCCGTGTTAATCCGTGGCTAAACAAGATTCCTCGCTACGCTCGGAATGACAATCTCGCCCGGCAGACCGTCACCATCACAGCATACTCACGTTATTGAAAAACGTGGCGAGGATGGCCAGATGCAAGGCGCACGGAGCGCAGGCACCGGAATGTACATGTTAGTACATGAGGATGCCGAGCACCGCGCAACACAGCAGATGGCCACCGTAGCAGTTTTTCACCGTCGTTCCGTCCACCACAGCATAGTCGCCGCCATGGCCAGGAACAGCCAGGTCATGGCGGTGGCGGAAAGCAGGGGCTGCCAGTCGTTGAGCGCGCCGAGGTCGGAAAACAGCTTGCCGATGAAGCGGTAGGACAGGCCGAGCACGATGCCGACGAAGATCTT
>DATDDB010000100.1:0-2746 GCA_036524005.1 Gallionellaceae bacterium
TGCAGGTGGACGGCATCCTGTATTTCCAGGTGACCGACCCCAAGCTCGCTTCCTACGGCACCAGCAACTACATCATGGCGATCACCCAGCTTGCCCAGACTACCTTGCGTTCGGTCATCGGCAAGATGGAGCTGGACAAAACCTTCGAGGAGCGCGACGACATCAACCGCGCCGTGGTGGCAGCGCTGGACGAGGCCGCAATCAGCTGGGGCGTGAAAGTGCTGCGCTACGAGATCAAGGACCTCACGCCGCCGAAAGAGATTTTGCACGCCATGCAGGCGCAGATCACCGCCGAGCGCGAAAAGCGCGCCGTGATCGCCACCTCCGAGGGCAAGCAGCAGGAGCAGATCAACCTCGCCAACGGCGCGCGCCAGGCCGCCATCGCCAAATCCGAGGGCGAAAAGCAGGCCGCCATCAACAACGCGCAGGGCCAGGCCGAGGCGATCAAGGCCGTGGCCGACGCCACGGCGCAGGCCATCCGCATGGTGGCCGGTGCCATCGAAGCCCCCGGCGGCATGAACGCCGTCAACCTCAAGGTCGCGGAAAAATACGTCGAAGCCTTCTCCCATGTGGCCAAGGAAGGCAACACCCTCATCCTCCCCGGCAACCTCGCCGACATGGGCGGGCTGGTGGCGACGGCGATGAGCACCGTCAAGGCGCAGAAGTAGGGCGGGCAATGCCCGCCGTTGGTTGGATGATGTCGGGCGGAGTCCGGCCTGCAATTTGCATTCAAGGGTGATTAGTGAAAATCAGGCAATACCAGATAGACGCCTTCGCGACCCGGGTGTTCGAGGGCAACCCCGCGGCGGTGTGCCCGCTCGATGCCTGGCTGGAAGACGGCGTGCTCCAGGCCATCGCGGCAGAAAACAATCTTTCCGAAACGGCCTTTTTCGTGCCCACGGCCAGGGGCTACCGGCTGCGCTGGTTCGCGCCGCTGGCGGAGGTGGATTTGTGCGGGCACGCCACGCTGGCCGCGGCCTATGTGCTGTTCGAACTGCTGGGTTATCCCAGGCAGGAGATTGTTTTCGAGACGCGCAGCGGCGACCTCATCGTGCGCAGGCAGGGCGGCCGGTTTGCCATGGATTTTCCGGTGCAGCCTCCCGTGCCCTGCGCCGCGCCAGCGGCCCTGGTGGCCGGGCTGGGCAGGCAGCCGCTGGAGGTGCTGAAGGCGGATGACTACATCGCGGTGTTTGAAAGCGAGGAGGACATCCGCGCGATTGCGCCCGATCTCGGGAAGCTTGCCGAGCTCGACCTGCGCGGCGTGGCGGTGACCGCCAGGGGGCGGGAGGCGGATTTCGTCAGCCGCTTTTTCGGGCCGAAGTTCGGCATTCCGGAAGACCCGGTCACCGGCTCCGCCCATTGCGAGCTAGCGCCCTACTGGCAGGCCAAGCTGGGAAAAACCCGGTTTTCCGCGCGCCAACTTTCGAAGCGCGGCGGGGAGGTGGGCTGCGAAGTGAGCGGTTCGCGTGTCATTCTGACGGGAAGTGCGGTAAAGTTCATGGAGGCCGAGATTACGATCTGAACGGCCGGGAAATCTGAATTTTTGGAACATGGTTCATGAAGTTTACTCTGCATAACACCGACGGCCTTGCGCGCCGCGGCACCCTTACCCTGGCCCATGGCAGCGTCGAAACCCCGGCCTTCATGCCGGTGGGCACCTATGGCACGGTGAAGGCCATGTCGCCGCAGGAGCTGCGCGACATCGGCGCACACATCGTGCTGGGCAACACCTTTCACCTGTGGCTGAGACCCGGGCTGGAGGTGATCGCCGCGCACGGCGGGCTGCACCGCTTCATGGGCTGGGATGGGCCCATCCTCACCGATTCCGGCGGCTTCCAGGTGTTCAGCTTGGGCGAGCTGCGCAAGATCACGGGCGGCGGGGTGGAATTCCGCTCGCCGGTGAATGGCGACAAGTGCTTCCTCTCGCCCGAGGAATCCATGCGCATCCAGAAGGTGCTGAATTCCGACATCGTGATGATCTTCGACGAATGCACGCCCTATCCGGCGGACGAGCAGGTGGCGGGCGTTTCCATGCGCCTGTCGCTGGACTGGGCGGCCCGCAGCAAAAAGGCGCACGAGGGCAACCCGAATGCGCTGTTCGGCATCGTGCAGGGAGGCATGCACGAGCATCTGCGCGATGAGTCCCTGCGCGAACTGAAGAACATCGATTTCGACGGCTTCGCCATCGGCGGCCTGTCGGTGGGCGAGCCGAAGGAGGATATGCTGCGCATCCTGAGCCACACCGCGCCGCAGCTGCCGCAGAACAAGCCGCGCTACCTGATGGGCGTGGGCACGCCGGAAGATCTGGTGGAAGCGGTGGGGCATGGCATCGACATGTTCGACTGCGTGATGCCGACACGCAATGCGCGCAACGGCCACCTGTTCACCCGTTTCGGCGATGTGCGCATCAAGAATGCGCAATACCGCATGGATACCCGGCCGCTCGATCCGCAGTGTACCTGCTATACCTGCAAGAATTTCAGTCGCGCCTACCTGCATCACCTGCACCGCCTGAACGAAATCCTGGGGGCGCGGCTCAATTCCATCCACAACCTGCACTACTACCAGGAGCTGATGGCCGATATGCGCGCCGCCATCGAGCGCGGGCAGTTTGCCGAGTTCGTGGCGGGATTCCATAAGGCGAGGGCGGGTTTATAGCGCCCGCCCCCTTGAATCTTCCCGATTCAGCGCAATATCAAACCCCGCGGCGGTGCAGGAAGCAGCTTGGCTGGGCGTAGCAAAACAG
>DATDDB010000101.1:0-6706 GCA_036524005.1 Gallionellaceae bacterium
AATTCACTCTGGTTTGTTATGCGCCTTGTATGTCTCGCGCAGATGGGTAGAATCAGCACACGGGAGGTGCGCCATGAAGAAAATGAAGCATGAAGCGGAATTGTTCAAGGCGGCAATGATCGCAGGCGTCCAGTATGCCGAAGGGCGCGGCGTGGTCCAGTTCGAGCCGGGCGACAAGGCGAGCGAGAAGCTGCTCTACATCTACCGCCTGCTGGTGCACGACAAGGTGATCCAGCCCCTGCCCGAAGACCAGGTCGCCGAGAAATCCCTGCGCCACAAGCTGGCGCTGTGGTACGCGAAGCAACTGCCCAAGGACCACCCGCTGCTGCAATAGAAGCCAGACAGAATCAGGCCGCCCACGAGCCGGGCAGCGCTTCCGCCAGGAAGGCGATGAACACCGCCACGGCGGTGAGGGCGGTGACCAGCACGGCGCCGGCGGCGCAGTCCTTGGCCACCTTCATCATGGGATGCTGCTCGGGGTGCAGGTGGTCAATCACGCGCTCCAGCGCGGTATTGATCAGCTCCGCCGCGAGCACCAGGCCGGTGACGGTCAAAAGAATGGCCCACCACAGCGGGGCGGGGCGCAGCCAAACCAGCAGGGCAATGAGTGCCGCCATGCAAAGCGTCTGCACGCGAAAGCTGGGCTCGGCCCTCCATGCGGCGTAAATGCCGTCGAGGGCGAAGCGCAGGCGCTGGAGGAAAGGGCGGTTTTTCATGATGGGCAGTGGCCCCGGTATCCGGAAAATGAGTGCGCTGGGCGGGCATAGCCCGCCGTGCTTGCAAAATAGCACGGAACGGCCGCGGATACAAAACGGGAGAGTGTTGGGAAGGGCGGGGCGCAGAAATTAATTCAATGGGGCGTGCTCCATTGAACGCGTGCGCTCACTTGCCCGACATTTTCTTGCTGTCCAAAGGGACCGCGAAATGATAAAACGTGTCGTTCAGGTAGCGGGTGACTGCCGTGATGTCGTCATTGCTCCAGCCCAGTGCCGCGCTGGCCTGCCAGCGCCGCACCTGCGCCTGCAGGCTGCTCCAGTCGGTCGCCAGCTTGTTGTCGCGCCAGTGGATCTGCTCGGTGTGGCAGGCCCTGCAGTGCGTCATGTAAAGCAACTCGGCCCGAATATCGCTTTCCTGCGTCTGTACCTGCGCCAGCGCATTCAGCCCCGGCAGCAACAGCACACAGGCAATTACGCTTACCCTGCGCATGATAATGCCTCCTAGAGGTTGCGGTTGCGCGGATCGAACGTGCGCTCGAAGGTGGCAAGGCCGGTGCGGTCGGCCGTGACGTGGCGCCTGGGCTTGCGGTTGGCCACATCATAGCCGTTGCGATGGTGGAACGGCCGCAGGTTCTCCGGCGTGTCCGGCGCGCCGGGCACGACATTGACGATGTGCCAGCCAAAGTCCGTATCGGTCCTGCCGTAATCCTCGCGGCTGATCCAAGCGCCGCATTCGTCCTCGCGCCACAGATTGAAATCGATGCCGCCGCTGGCGCGGCCCTTTTCCCACACCTGCTGGATGAGTTGTGCGCTGAATTTCATGTCGTTCTCCTGGTGCCCCGCTGCTCGCGGCAGGCTACTGGTGTAACGTGTCACAGGCGGGCGCTGATGGCAATACAGTCAAGCCTGTATTGATCGAGGCATCGCGCCAGCGCCGCCTGGCAAGGAGGGGTTCGGGAAGTAACCTTCCGGCTCGGGTGGTCTGGACGGGAAATTCATTGCCCCTGAGTTGATCGGCCCCCTTCGTCCAGGCAGACTTTGGCAAGCAAAAGCAGCATCAATGCGGACATTGAATAAATCACGGTCATCCAGAGAATCGGGAGGTCAATGTTCGGGGTGTTGGATTCAGGCGGAGCAAAAAAATATCCCAATAGGAGAAGCTGGGAAAACAGCAACTCACCACCAACTACTTTTAGGGCCGCATGCCGTCGCTTCAATGTCAGAATGACTTGAGCCAAGCCGAAAGCAAGCATGGCAATGTTGAAACCAGTCGGCCCCATGAGGGAGATGGAGTAGGCGCCGCCGCCCATGAGCACGACATTCGCTATCCATGCAACAATACTGGCTGCCACCGTTTTCCACATGTTTGAGCGAAGATGGAGGAGTGAGAAATCAAAGTAAATTATTTTTTTACGATACTACAAGCACCAATAATTGACAATTCTCACGGTGCCACGACGTGCTGTGGCAACAAGCACGGATTTTGCTGGAGGGGTTCGGGAACCAGGCAGCCTGCCTACTGGGCGGTATCCTCGGCAGGGGGCGGATCGGCAGGCAATGCATCCAGCAAAGGCTTGAGGCGCTCGCGCGCGGCGGGTTCGAGCGGCTGCATCCCCTTGGTGACGGCTTCGCGTATTTGAGCGGGTGAATATTTGTCGAAGATGGGAGAGATAATGGATTCTGAAACCCGCTTCAGCGCGGCCTCGTTCTGTTTGTCCAGCACCTGCATGAATAATGTGGGGTTGTGCATCAGGGATTCGAGATATTTTTCATCGAGCGCTTCGCCACCTTCCGCACCGCGGATATACATACCCTCGCTTAGCCCCATGATAAAACTCAGGGAGTCGCGGTCGATCTTCTCCGGGTAGATGTGGTTCAGCATGGCCGACTCTCTTTCGCTCCAGTCTTGCCAATATAACTTGGGATCAGGCAGGTCCTCGCGTTCCCTGTGTAGGTAATGTTTAGGGAACTTCTGTTGTATCGCGACGTCGGTGATGCAGGTGTCGGCGTATTGCTCACCCTTGTACACCTCAAGTATTTTCAGGCGTATTTTGGTGACGGGCTTGTCCTGCCATTCGAAAGGGAAGGACTGGTACTTGGCGTAATCCTCAAGCGTAATTTCCTGTGCCGCAGAGTCGTTGTTGAGGATGACCGCCAGCTTCTTGGGGCGGTTATTCTTTCTGTAGAGGGCGGGGGAGACGGCAAAGCCAGGTAATATGCCCAGTTTGAAGCCGCCATCGCTGAGCATGGGGCTCTTCAGTGTGAATTCTAGCCATTCGCCCACCCCGTCGCCTGCCGCACCCTCGCACCAAGCCGTGCCCAGCGAGGGCGGGATCACCTTTTTTGCGGCATAAGCGTTATTCGCGCTCTTCAGTTCGGATGAGGCACGCACAGTATAGCTTTCGCCCAACTGCATGGGGGCAGCCGCGCACGGCAGGATGGTGAGGATTCCGGGAAGGCAGCACAAAACAAACAGTGTTCTTATCTCAAAGCGCATATATTTGTTCTTGGTTCGTTATTGATGCGATTATCGGACTGGATTCTGCCTCTCCAGCCAGTACTTCAGGGCGAGCGACTCATTGGAGTCGCCGCGGTAAGTATTCATGCTCACTGGCTTTCGCGCTCCGTTGGAAGCGGGCCGCGCAGCCCCTTGAGGCGTTCGCGCGCGGCGGGTTCGATTTGCTCCAGCCCCTTGGTAATGGCGCTACGTATCTGTGGGTCGGGGTAAGTTTCGTTGATGGGGTTAAGCAATGCTTCAGTTACGTTCTTGACTACAGCATCGCTCTGTTTATCCAGCACCGACAGGAATAGCGCCGGGTTTTGCATGAAGGCATCAAGAAAATCCTCATGGCGGGATTCGCCGCCATCGGGAGAATAGAACCTGCTTTCGGTATATCCCACAACGACACTCATCGAGTCGCGATCAAGCTGCTTCCACTTTACCCCTTTAAAAACGTTCACCTGGCTACCCATCCAGGCATGCCACTCGTCGAGATAGTCGCTGCCACGCTCAATTGGCCACTTCCACACTGTAATATCGGTAATGCAGGTATCGTTTGCCTGTTCGCCTTTGTACACCTCCAGGATTTTCAGGCGAATCTTGTTGACCGGTTTGTCCGGCCATTCGAAGACGAACGACTGGAACTTGGCGTAATCCTCCAGCGTAATTTCCTTTACTGCCGGATCATCATTGATGATGACGGCCAGCTTCTTCGGGCGATTGTTTTTTCCGAATAAGGCGTGCGTTGAGGCAAAGCCGGGCAGTATGCCCAGCTTGAAGCCGCCGTCGTTGGTGAAGGGTTCTTTCAGGGTCAGCTCGATCCATTCGCCCATGCCAGCGCCTGCGGCACCCTCGCACCAGGCCGTGCCCAGCGAGGGCGGGATCACCTTTTTTGCGGCATAAGCATTATTCGCGCTCTTTAGCTCGGAAGAGGCGCGGACGGTATAGGTTTCGCCCAACTGCATGGAGCAGGCCGTACCGGGAAGTGTTGCGAGAATGGCGGCTGTACATATCAGGGCAAGCGATGCAATGCGCATATTTATTTATTGGTCGTTATCGCGTTGGATGCTGGCTCTCTAGCCAGCTCTTCAGGGCAAGCGACTCATCCGAGTCGCCGCGGTAAGTATACACTTTCCCCCGGCTCGTGCCGGTGTTGGGATTGGTTTGGTTCTTTTCAAAATTGCTGAAAAAAAGCGGTACGTCATTCGGGTGCAACGTAAAACAGGCTTCGGAACCTCGGCTTTGGAAGCCTCCTAAGTCGCTTTCACCATGATGAATTTCGCCCGATTCGACTCTGTGTTCACCGGGGTGCCGCGGATTGGGGCCTGTTGATTCAACATTCGGGTCGAATGTTATCTTCCCGGTGGGGTCGTACTTGTATGAACCCATCAGCAATCCGGGGTACTGCCCGCCTATGTGTCCCCATTCATTGTTGTAATCGTCACCTCCTTCGGATAGTGTCTTGCCTTTGATCTCTGCGGTGGCGGGGGTGTTGTCGGTCGGAGATTTGGAGTTGGCGTAGGTGCTGATCCGGTACGGGCCATGCACGGTCTGGCGACCGTCGGGTTCGGTGGTCAGGGTATAGCTTACGCCGCCGTAGGAGGTGCCCGGCACGCCTTTGTCCTCTGGCCGGGTGCCGTTGTCGAAAACAAATACGGAGGTGTTCGTTTTGCCGCGTGGCCGGTCATTCATCTGTCTGGGCAGATTAGGCTTGCCGTTCTCCGGGTTGTCCAGCATTCCATTCGATAAGATTCCACGGTTCTGCAGAATCAGCTTTCTCATTCCATCCAGAGCCAGCGGGTCCTGCTCTGCCAGAGGCTTTTGCTGTTTACCCATACCCGCAGGAAAACCGGCGGCAGGTGCGATTGCATCTGATAATCCAAAGAGAGAGTTGGCAGAGGGCGTGCCTGCTGGTTTGCTGGCATAGCGCTGCAGGTAAATATCCGGAGTTGCCGCCACGTCTTCCGGAGTGACTCCGTAGTGCTTGGCCAGCATCGAATAACCGAAACTCCGGATGAGGTATTTGCGCTCCTGGCCGATTTCCTTGAGTGGGGAAGGCGCCTCGAAACCGTCCGCGAAGGGAGGCGTGCCCTGGTGTATCGATGTGCCGTTGCTGCTTGTGTCAGACGTTTTCTGCACCGGCTTGCCAACCAAGTTGCTCTGGAATGCGGTCATGGGCTGCCCGAGCTGCTCCTTTTGCAGCGCGTCCTGGTAGCGGTCCCACAGGAAGCGATTGCCGAACCGGTCTGAGGCGAAGTTGATGATATTCGGGCTGGCACCAAAATAATCGGCCAGATACACATGGTAGAGCGGGCTGGCGGGGTCGGTATTTTCTGCCAGGCAGGCGGCGCGCTCGCGTTTCTGTGCGGGCGTGAGTGCAGGTGTTGCTGTCGCCGGAACGGGAGCGGTCGCAGGCTGGCCGGAAAGCTCCGGCGCTGTTGTGTCCGGGACGCCCAGCGGCTGGGCGGGTGCAGGCGAGTCGGGCAGGCTGGCGTCGGGCTGGGCGGTTTGTTTCGGGGTGGTCTCATCGAGGGTCATCGCATTCTCCGTGCTGTGGCAACAAGCACGGATTTTGCTGGAGCCGGCGGGCGGCTAAGGGCACTCAGCCATCCGCTGTGTTTCAGCGCCGCCCGTACAGCGCGCGCAGCTCGTCCTTGGCCTGCTCCAGGATGCGCAGCTGCCCGTCATCCAGATTCTTTCCCGCGCGGTTGATGTAGAACACCAGCATGGACATGGCGGAGCGGAAGGGCGGCGCCTTGCGCCGGGTGCTGGCTTCCGCAGATTGCTTTAGCGAGCGCGCGATGCGCTTGGGGTCGCGCCAGGTGAATACGCCTTCCTCCAGGTCTAGCGCCGCGCTTTCGCGCGTCACCTTGCCCGACCAGTTGCGCGATGGGGTTGCGGGCGGATTGGCCACCGTGCCCCCTATTGTTCCAGGTCGTGCTTTTTCTGCTCGAATTCCTCGCGCCCGATCTCGCCGCGCGCATAGCGTTCCTTGAGGATGTCCAGCGCGGATTTCTCCTTGTCGCGCAGGCCTAAGTCGCGCGAACTGGTGAATATCTTCAGGCCCACCGCGACGAGGGCAACCACCAGCACCCAGAACAGCAGCATGCCCAGGCCCATGCCGGCGCCTCCCCAGCCGTAGCTCTGCATATGCTCCCACATGGCTCGCTCCTTTTGACTATAGCTTCACGCGTCCCAGCCGCAGCGCATTGGTGATCACCGACACCGAGCTGAAGCTCATGGCTGCCGCGGCGATGATGGGCGAAAGCAGCAGGCCGAAGAAGGGATACAGCACGCCCGCCGCCACCGGCACGCCCAGGCTGTTGTAGACGAAGGCGAAGAACAGGTTCTGGCGGATGTTCTTCATGGTGGCGCGGCTCAGGCGCACCGCGCGCACGATGCCCTGCAGGTCGCCCTTCACCAGCGTGATGCCCGCGCTTTCCATCGCCACGTCGGTGCCGGTGCCCATGGCGATGCCCACCTGCGCCTG
>DATDDB010000102.1:0-27942 GCA_036524005.1 Gallionellaceae bacterium
GTCTGAATGCCGGTGACCACCCGCCGCCGCGTGATGGCATCGTCCATCCAGGCTCCACCGCGCTTGCTGTCGCGCGCATACAGGTCGACATAGAACTGGCCTATCAGGCGGCCAGCGCTGTCCTGGAGGTCGAAAAAGCGCACGTCCTCATGCCAAACCGGTGCTTGCGAGGGGCGCACGGCAAGGCCGAACAAGGTTTCCACCAGCCGGAACATTCCCGGCAGAACCACGTCCTCCGGAAAATATTGCTTCACCTCCTGTTCGGAGAAGGCATAGCGTTCCTTGCGCAAATGCTCGCTGGCATAGGCCACATCCCAGGCCTGCAGGTCTGCGATGTTCAATTTGGTACGGGCAAATTCGCGCAGCTCCTTCAGGTCGCGTTCGGCAAAAGGGCGGGCGCGGCGTGCGAGTTGGCGCAGGAACTCCATAACCTGCTGCGGGGTATCCGCCATCTTGGTTGCCAGCGACAGTTCGCCGTAGTTGCGGAAGCCCAGCAGCGCGGCTTCCTCGGCGCGCAGCTTGAGGATGTCGGCCATCAGCGGCGTATTGTCGAACTTTGCGCCGTCCAGTTCGCTGGCGCGCGTGCTGTAGGCACGGTACATGCGCTCGCGCAGGGCGCGGTTGTCGGCATACTGCATCACTGCCAGGTATGACGGCGCTTTCAGGGTGAACAGCCAGCCCTGCTTGCCGGCGGCACGGGCTGCCTCCTGTGCGGCCTGGCGGTCATCCTCGGGCAGCCCGGAAAGTTCGGAAGCCTCCACGACCAGGGTGGTCCAGGCATTGGTGGCGTCCAGCACGTTGTCGGAAAACTTCGAGCTCAGGGTGGAGAGCGCCTCCTGGATAACCAGGAAGCGGGCCTTTTGTGAATCCGGCAATTCCGCGCCGCCGAGGCGAAAGTCGCGCAGCTCGTTCTCGATGATTTTCTTGCGTGCCATGCCCAGCGTCGAAAACCCGGAGCCGGCGCGCAAGGCCTTGACCTTGCTGAACAACTCGTGGTTCTGCCCCAGTTCTGCGTAATACTGGGTGACCTTGGGCAGGTTGGCGTTGTACACCTCGCGCAACTCCGGGCTGTTCATCACCGCATTGAGGTGCCCCACCTGTCCCCAGGCGCGCGACAGGCGCTCGTTCGCATCATCCAGCGGCTGCATGAAGTTGTCCCAGGCAGGGACTGCAATACTGGCGAGCAGACGGGCGACCAGCGCCCGGTTTTCCGCGAGCAGCTGGTCGATGGCAGGGGCAACATGTTCGGGCCTGATCTCGGCGAAACGCGGCAGGCCGGAAAAATCCAGCAATGGGTTCATAAGCAATCTATCGACTAAAAGGTAAAAGCGACATGTCCTTCGACTATGGTGTGGCGCACCCGGCCCTGCACGGTGTAACCGTTGAAGGGGGTGTTCTTGCCCTGGCTCTTCAGCGCGGCGGGCTCGACTTTCCAGGGCGTCTGCGGGTCGAACACGCACACGTCCGCGTGCGCGCCGACCGACAAATGCCCGGTCTTCACGCCCAGCAACAGCGCGGGATTGCTGGTGACGCGCGCCAGCGCATCCAGCAGCGAAACCTTTTCCTGTTCCGCCCACTTCAGGACCAGCGGCAGCAACAATTCTACACCAGTCGCACCGGCCTCGGCCTCGGCAAAGGGCAGCTGCTTGGCATCTTCATCCACCGGCGAATGATCGGAACAAATGGCGTCTATCGTTCCGTCCAGCAGGCCGGCGCGCAGCGCGGCACGGTCGCGCAGGCTGCGCAGCGGCGGCATCAGGTGGCAGTTGGAGTCAAAGTAGCCGATGTCCGTTTCGGTCAGGTGCACATGGTTCATGGAAACGTCGCAGCTCACCGGCAAGCCCTCGCGCTTGGCCGCGCGCACCAGCTCCACCCCCGCAGCGCTGGAAATGCGGCAGATATGCAGCGTCACCCCGGTCTCCTGGGCCAGCTTCAGCATGGTGGAAAGCGCAATGGTCTCCGCCACCGCCGGAATCGCGGGCAGGCCCAGGCGCGTCGCGACCTCGCCGTCATGTGCCACCCCATCCTTGGCGATGAAACTGTCCTGCGGGCGCAGCCACACACGGTAGCCGAAGGTCGCGGCATACTGCATGGCGCGCAGCAGCACACGGGTGTCGGTGAGCGCCACGTCGGCATGCCCGAAGGCCTTGCATCCGGCTTCGCTCAGCTCGATCATCTCGGTCAGCTCAGTCCCCTTCAGGCCGTAGGTCAGCGCGCCCACCGGAAACACGCGCGCCTGGTTGAGCGAACGCGCACGGTGCTTGAGCATTTCCACCAGGCCCGGCTCATCCAGCGGCGGGTCGGTGTCGGGCGGGCAGGAAATCGAAGTGACGCCGCCCGCAACCGCCGCCTCCATCTCGGATTCCAGCGTGGCGCGGTATTCATAGCCGGGCTCGCGCAGGCGCGCGGAAAGATCGACCAGCCCCGGTGCGACGATCAGCCCGCTGGCGTCTATCACCTGTTCTGCCACGAAGCCCTGCGGGGCCTGGCCGATTGCGGCGATGCGCTGGTCTGCTATAAACAGGTCCTGCCTGGCGTCGATTTTGTTCCTGGGATCGACCAGGCGGCCATTCTTAATATGGATGTTCATCATACCCCCGCTAACGTGCTCATTACCGCCATGCGCACGGCGATGCCGAACGTCACCTGCGGCAGGATGACCGACTGCGGGCCGTCTGCCACGCTGGAGTCGATTTCCACGCCGCGGTTCATGGGGCCCGGGTGCATCACGATGGCGTCGCTCCTGGCCAGCGCCAGCTTCTCCTGGGTCAGGCCGTAATACTTGAAATATTCCTGCGAGGAAGGCAGCAGCGCGCCCTGCATGCGCTCATTCTGCAGGCGCAGCATCATCACCACATCCGCATCCTTCAGACCCTTGGTCATGTCGTTATAGACCTGCACCCCCAGTTTCTCGACATGGGTGGGCAGCAGGGTCTTGGGCGCAATGACCCTGACTTCGGGCACGCCCAGCGTGGTCAGCGCATGGATTTGCGAACGCGCCACGCGCGAATGCAGTATGTCGCCGACGATGGCGACGCGCAGGTTGTGAAATTCCTTCTTGTAGTGGCGGATGGTGAACATGTCGAGCAGCGCCTGGGTGGGGTGGGCATGCCTCCCGTCCCCGGCATTGATCACGTGTATCTCGGGGGCAACATGCTTGGCGATGAGGTGCGCTGCGCCGCCCGTGGAGTGGCGCACCACGAACATGTCGGCGTGCATCGCACACAGGTTGTCCACGGTATCGAGCAGCGTCTCGCCCTTGCTGGTGCTGGAGGAGCCGATGTTGAGGTTGACCACGTCCGCGGAAAGTTTCTTTGCCGCAATCTCGAAGGTGGTGCGGGTGCGTGTGCTGTTCTCGAAGAATATGTTGACCACCGACTTGCCGTGCAGCAAGGGCACCTTGCGGATTTCGCGGCCGCGGCCCTCTTCGATGAATTCCGCGGCCCGGTCCAGAATGCCGCGCAGGATGGGAGCGGGCAGGCCTTCCGTGGTGAGCAGGTGCTGCAGCTCGCCGTTTTTGTTGAGTTGGGGGTTGTTCATGCGCTCATTCCTGCCGCGGGTTCGTTAAAATAGGCTTGCAATATCTCCTGCGCCGCCACCTGGTCGAGCAGCGGCTTTTGCCGCATGCCGCGGATGCCCGCCGCGTTCAGCTGCGCACTGGCCGAGGCGGAAGTATAACGCTCATCCACCAGGATCACAGGCAAACCGAAGCGGCCCTTGAGGCGGTTGGCGAAGCGGCGGCACAGCAGCGTCATCTCGTGCGGCGAGCCGTCATCGTTGCACGGCAGGCCTACCACCAATGCCGCAGGCTGCCATTCAGCGAGCAGTTTTTCGATAGCGGCAAAGCGCGGCGCATTCTCTTCTCCTTGTATAGTGGTCAAGGGCTGTGCGGTCCCGGAAATCGAATTGCCGACGGCCACCCCGATGCGCTTGGTGCCAAAATCAAAAGCCAGCAAGGTGCCTCGAATAGCAGCCGTGCCCATATTGGCGCGCAGGGTATTCAAAAACGCAACGAGAGACGATCAGGCAAGGCGGGAGTCAGCGAAAAAGCGGCCGCGCTGACACGGTGGGGCGTAGCCCTCCGGCGCGGGAAGCGCGGCCTGCATCTGCTCCCGCAAGCTGCTGGCTTCGCCAGTAACGTGTCGCAGATGCGGTTTACACCGCGCAAATGAGCATTTTTCGATGACTTCCAACACAGCATGATCGGCTCGCAGTCGTTTTTCAATACCCTGCTAGGCATGCCCTGCATCCTCCGAAAGAGTAGCGTAGTCTATGCCCAGCAGCGCCATCGCTGCGGGCAGGCGCTCCTCGGCCGGCATGCCGAACAGGATCTTGCCCGACACCGGTTCCGATGCCTCCACCGTAAGCCAGGCATTTTGCGACAGTTCATCTTCCAGCTGTCCCTGCGACCAGCCCGCATAGCCCAGGGTGACCAGCAGATTGTGCGGCCCCTGCCCTTCGCCTACGGCCTGCAGGATGTCCTTGGAAGTGGTCAGGCCGATGCGGCCGCTGATGGACAGGGTGGATTGCCACTGCCCAGCCGGCTCGTGCAGCACAAAGCCGCGGTCGGTCTGCACCGGGCCGCCGAAATGCACCGGAACGTCGCGCAACTCAGCCGAGTTCAGCGGCAGCTGGATTTGGGCGAACAGCTCGCTCAGGGTCAGGTTGATCGGGCGGTTGACCACGACGCCGAGCGCGCCTTGTTCATTGTGCTCGCAGATGTAAGCCAGGGATTTTGCGAAAAAGGGATCGGCCATGGCGGGCATGGCGATCAGGAAGTGGTTGCTTAAATTGAGTGCCATGGTGCAATTGTAATCCCATGGCGCCAGAAATTCACCTGCCCGGCCTATGGATGAACTGGCTGATTTGCTGCAACAGCTCCTCTTCCTGGAACGGCTTGCCGAAATATGCATTCACGCCCAGTTCCAGCGCATGGTCGCGGTGCTTTTCCGCGGTGCGCGAGGTGATCATCAGGATAGGCAGGTTGTGCAGTTTGGGGTCGCGGCGTATCTGGCGGGTCAGCTCGAAGCCGTCCATGCGCGGCATTTCCACGTCCAGCAGCATGACATCCGGGATGACCTGGGTCAGCTGTTCCAGCGCATCCACGCCGTCCTTGGCGGTGGCCACATCGTACCCCGCGCGCGCCAGCATGCGGCTGGTCACCTTGCGCACCGTCAGGGAATCGTCAACCACCATGATCAGCGGCACGGTCTGCAACGGCTGTGGCGGCGCCTCGACCGGTTTGACCGGCTCAGCCGCCGGCACGGCTTCCTTGCGCACCACGATGGTGGGCTGGGTCAGGGCGACCGGATTGAGGATCAGCACCACGCTGCCGTTGCCCAGCACGGTTGCCCCGGCTATGCCCGGCATGCGCGACAACTGCGGGCCGATGTTCTTGACCACGGCTTCCTGGTTGCCCAACAGCTCGTCAACCAGCAGTGCCACGCGCTGCTCCGCGCTTTGCAGCAACAGCACCGAGTTGTGCATGCGGCTTTCCGGCACATGTTTTTCGTCGCCCAGCAGGTGTGGCAGGTGCTTCAGCGGATACGACTTGCCCTGCCAATCGACGTGGCCCGCGAGGTGCGCTTCTTCCAGCGTGGAGGGCTTCATGTGCAGCACCTGCTCCACCATCACCGAAGGAAGGGCGTATTGATCTTGGCCGGCGCGCACCATCAGTACCTGCGTCACCGCCAGGGTGAGCGGCAGGCGGATGGTAAAGCGCGTGCCCTTGCCGCGCTCGGTGCGCACGCTGATCTGGCCGCCCAGGGCGGTGATTTCGTTGCGCACAACGTCCATGCCGATGCCGCGCCCGGAAATTTCCGTCACCACGGTTGCGGTGGAAATGCCGGAATTGAAGATCAGCTGGATCGAATCCTCGTCGCTGATCTCGGTGCCGGGGGGGAACAGCCCGCGCTCGATCGCCTTGCGGCGCAGCGCATCGAGGTTGATGCCTGCGCCATCGTCCACAATGTCGAACACCACCTCGTTGCTTTCCTGCGTCAGCGAAATCTGGATCTGGCCGATCGGCGATTTACCCTTGCGGTTGCGCTCTTCCGGGCCTTCCAGGCCGTGCGCGAGCGCATTGCGCAGGATGTGCTCGAAGGGAGCGGTCATTTTCTCCAGCACGCTGCGGTCCATTTCGACTTCGGTGCCGCGTAGGTCCAGCATGGCGCGCTTCTGCAGTTCCTTCGAGGTCTGGCGCACGATGCGGTATAGCCGGTCGCTGATGCCGGAAAAGGGCACCATGCGGATCGACATCAGGCTCTGCTGCAAATCGCGGTTGAGGTAAGCCTGGGCCGACATGGCAGACGAGGTTTCATCCAGGGTCTTCGACAGGGATTGCTGCACGGTCTGGATATCGTGCACGCTCTCGCCCAAGAAACGGGTCAGTTCCTGGAAGCGGGTGAAACGGTCAAATTCCAGTGGGTCGAATTTTTCATGCAGTTCCTGCGCCAGCGCCACGCGCGTTTCCATCTGGCTTTCCGCCTGGATTTCGATTTCGCGCAACTGCTTGCGCAGGCGGATCACGCTTTCGTTCATGTCGGCCAGGCCGGAGCGGAAGGCGCGCAACTCTGCTTCAATGCGCGAGCGCGCCACGCTGATTTCGCCCGCCTCGTTGACCAGCCGGTCCACCGTTTCCGAGCGCACGCGCAGCATGGCCGCGGCACGCTCGGCGTGCGCTTCAGCCCTGGGCTGCTCGGCGTGCATCTGGGCGGCAACTGCGGCAGGCTGGGCTGGCTCGGCCTGGGGAGCAGCAGCAGGCTGTTCCGGTTGAGCCGGCTGAGCCGGCACTTCAGGCTCGGTGGCGCCGCTGCGCAGGCGCTCGAGGGCATTGCTGATCCGGTCGTAATAACTGTCGAGCTCTTCCCACAGCGCCTCGTTGCGCAGCGCCTTGGACATGCCGGTGACCACGCGGTCTTCCATGCGGTGGGTCAGTTCACCCAGGCGCATCACACCCGCCATGCGCGCGCTTCCCTTGAGGGTGTGCAGGCCGCGTTGCAGCTCGTTTGCCAGGCGCATGTCATCCGGGTTTTGGTGCCAGGCGCGCAGGGTCCTGCCGATCTGAGGCTGCAGGTCGCCTGACTCTTCCAGGAAGATCGGGAGGAGCTGGTCGTCTATCTCGTCCTGGACGGTGCGTTCTTCAACATACTGGCGGACGCGCTGCTCTGCTTCGTGCTGCTCAGCCTGGGCGGGCGCTGGCGGTTCCTGCCGGGCCGGCGAGGGGACAGTGGGGGCAGCAGCAGCCACAACCAGTTCGGGAGTGGCAGTAAAGGGCACTTCCACCGGGGGGGGCGTCGGGGTTGGCGCGCCCCACACGGACCGGGGGACCTCCTCCTGGGGAGGCGGAGCTGGCTTGGACAGGAATTCCGGAAAAATCTCGGGAATGGCTGGCGCTTGCGGCGCAGTGGGGGGGGCCTCGCCGGTGATGAAGGCTTCCTGGTCGGCCTGCAGGCGGGCAATCAGCTCCAGCTGATCCTGCGGCGCCTGATGATTGCATATGTCCAGGAACATTGCATCGAGCGTATTGATGGTTTCCTCCACCAGCGCAATCTGATCCTGGGTCAGTTCAAACGTCTTGCCGATGCGCGCCTCCAGCCACATCTCCAGGGCGCGGGAAAGGTCGGCGACTTCCGGAAAGCCCATGGTGCGGTTTACTCCCGCCAGGGTATGGGCAGCGCGCATGAAATCGCGCGATACCGTGGGCGGCGTCGTGGCGCGCAATTCGGCAAAAAAATTCTGCAGCTGGGCCAAGTGACTGGCGCATTCTTCGGTGGCGATGTCGAACAGGGTTGCCGACAGGGTGACTTTCCCTATCGTGATGGAGCCCGCTTCCGGTTCCGCTTCTGCCTTGGCCTCGGGCAGGGGCGCCAGGAGCGCCTGCAAATCCGGGACAGCAAATTCAGGCTCGACTGGGGCCGCAACGGGTTCTGGCGCAGCCTTGGGAGCGGGGCTCAGCAGGGCGTCGAGCGAGAAAGGCAGCTCCGGCTCCGGAACCGTCGGGGCAAACTCGGCCCCAACGTCCAGGGTGGGAGGCAGCAGGTTATCCAGGGAAAAAGGCAATTCCGCCACGGCGGAAGGGATTTCTTCCTCAAGCGGCTCCGGCACGACCTCCTCGGGCGCTGCCTCAGGCAGCGCCAATCCCAGTGATTCAAAGGGAACCGCCATCACAGGCTCGGCGCTAACCGCCACCGCTTCGGGGGCAGGCAACTCCTCGCCTTCCTCGACCTTTTTCGCCGCTTCAACCAGCGGGGTGGTGTTGATCATCTTCCCGCTGTGAGTGTGCAGCGAATCAACCCAGGCGTGGAACAGCGCCTCGGCATCGGCGATGAATTGCAGCAAACCAGGCGTGGCCGGCTTGTTGTCCTGCAGCCATTTGTTCATGGCGCGCTCGACTGCCCATGCCACCTCGCCCAGATCGTTCAGGCCGACCATGCGCCCGCTGCCCTTCAGGGTATGGAAGCCGCGCCGTATGGTGACCAAGGGCTCAAGGCTTTCGGGATGCAGCTGGCTCAGGCCCAGATTGGTGCGCAGGATGCCCAGCACATCCTGAGCCTCCTCGAGGAAGACCTCCAGCATTTCATTGTCTTCCGGCGCGGTGGCCTGCACCACCACGGCTTCCGGAGCGGCGATTTCAAGCGCGGCAGCGGGAGCGGCAGCCTCGGCCGCATAGACGGCCGGCCCGCCCAGCATCTCCTGCAGAACAGCCGTATCAGGCTGCTGTCCATACGCCAGGTCATGGATGTATGCGCCCAGGGCGCTGATGGAGGCAGCGGTGGATTGCATTTCTGCCGGAGTGGACTTGCCGCCGTCCGCATAACGCGTGACCGTCGTTTTTATATTCCCGGTGAGCTGGGAGGCCAGGTCCAGAGACATCATGCGCAGACATCCATGCACCTGGTTGATCAGGCGAACCAGCAAAGACAGTTCGTCCCGCTTGTCCGGGTCGGCAAAAAACACGTTCAATTCCTGCTCGACATGCTGCAGGTTATTCGACATGGCCTCGACCAGCAGGGGCAGAATTTCGCGCTGCGCCATCTCGCAATACATGGGGGCAAGTTCACTCGCGTCGGGCACTGCGCCTGGGGCGGGCTGCAGACGCTGACCGATGATGCGCACCTGCTCGTGGAAGCTGTCGCCCAGCCGCGCATAATGCGCCATCCCGGTTTCCAACAGGGTCAGGGCAATGGCCATGTCCATGCGGACGCGCTGCCGGTATTCAGCATCGGCGAGGTGCCCGGCAGCGGCGTGTATCTGGCGGCACAGCGCTTGCAGCGTATTGCGATCCAGGCCTTCGGAAAGGGCATTCAGCTGTTCCGCCTGGCCGGAAAAAGCGGTGCAGGCCGCGCTGTCCTGCATGGCGCACTTTTCCCAGCTTTCCTTCGCTGCATTCAACTGGGTGCGCATTTGTTCCAGCACCTGGGCGGTTTCGCCCGGCGGCAGCGGCGGCGCTTCGGGAAGATAGGCATCCAGCGCGTAGCGCTGCTTGATCTCCTCCACGGCCTCGCTTACCGCATGGCTGCTCGCCACCAGGTAGAGCATTTCGTTGAGCGTGGCGCGATCGTTGGATTCCGCGCCATCCATCAGCGCCTTCATGCGCAAATCGATGCGGCCCAGCAGTTTTTTGGCGCTCAGTTCGGGAGGCAATCCATCATAGAACAGGCAATCCAGCAACCCTGCGGCGATCCACCAGAATGCGCGGCCGGACGGCGGGACGCAGGCCAGCACGGCCATGACCGACGCATGCATGGTTTTAAGCGCCTCGGCCGGATTATCCTGGCGCATCCATTTCAACAGGGCTTGCTGGTAGTGGCTGCGCGCAGCCTTGATGTGCGGGTGGACATCCAAGTCCTGCGGGATGGCGGCGATGGCCGGCGGCAACTCAACATTGAGCTCGGGGAAAAACAGATCCACCGCGAAGGCAGATTCGATGCCGCGTGCCTGGAGCAGTTCCTGATAGGGGTCGAACAGGCGCAATGCGGCATTCGGTGCGCCTTCAGCCAACGAATTCATGAAATAGGTCAGGATCACCAGCGCACGCTGTATGACTTCATTGTGCAGGGCGGAGGGTTGCAGGGAGCCAGTGGCGAATTCCTGCAGCAGTTTTTCCAGTTCACCGCAAAAGACCATCACGCCATCAAGCGACAGCATGCGCAGCACGCCCAGGGCGCGGTGCAATTCGGCTATGGCCTCCTGCAATTGTTCGCGGCTTTCGCCGTTGGAGCTGAAGTACTGCTCCAGCGCCTGGCCAATTTTGTTCAGCGAATCGTCCAGCGCTGGCTTGACCGACAGCAGCGGCAACGCATTAAATTGTGCAGGAGAGTTCATTGAGCCAGGTCAGGGGCCTTTTTACAGCTTGAAGCCAGAGACGGATCCTTTCAGATCAGAGGCCAGGTTGGCCAGTTCGGTAACGGAATCTGCAGTTTTGCGGGTGTCCTCAGTTGTCCGTTCGGTCATTTGCAGAATTTCCGCCATGGTAGTCGCCACTTCCTGCGCCATGTCGGTCTGCACCTGCGTCGAAACCGAGATGCTGCTGATCAGATCGGCCAGTTCGTGCGACACCTGTTCAATTTCGCGCAGCGACTGACCGGCTTCGTCGGACAGCTTGGCACCTTCCACCACACCTTGCGTGCTTTTTTCCATGGCGGCCACGGCATCCTGGGTGTCGCCCTGAATGGTCTTGACCAGCGCGCCGATCTGTTTGGTCGCCTCGGCGGAGCGTTCCGCCAGGCGCTGCACTTCTTCCGCCACCACCGAGAAGCCGCGCCCGGCTTCGCCAGCGGAGGCTGCCTGAATGGCGGCGTTCAGCGCCAGCACGTTGGTTTGTTCGGTAATGTCCGAGATCAGGTCCACGATGTCGCCGATTTCCTGGGAGCTTTCACCCAGGCGCTTGATGCGCTTCGCGGTTTCCTGAATCTGCTCGCGAATCGCATCCATGCCGGAAATCGCGTTGCGCACCGCCTGCGCACCCTGCTCGGTAACCACCAGGGTGCGCTGCGCCACTTTCGCGGATTGGGTCGCGCTGGAGTCGACCTCCTGAATCGAGCGGGTGATCAGGCCAACCGCCTCGCCGGCCTCGCGCAGTTCGGTGGCTTGTTTGTGCGCGGCTTTCAGCAGGTCCATGGTGACTTCCTGCGCGCCGCCGGCAGCGTTTGCCACCAGGTCGGAAGCGCTGGTCACGCGTGACACCAGCTTACGCAGTTCGTCGGTGGTGTAGTTCACCGAGTCGGCAATTGCGCCGGTGATGTCGTCGGTCACCGTCGCACGCACGGTCAGGTCACCGTCGGCCAGGTCGGACATTTCGTTCATCAGCAGCAGAATCGCCTGCTGATTGCGGCGGCTGCTGCTTTCCGCCTCGAACGCGCGGTGGCGCGCATCGTCCAGGTAAACCTTGGCCAGCAACAGCAGCAAAAGGAGCAGGGCAGTCGCGGCGGCCAGCATCAGGTAAGCGGTCCAGCGTCCGGACAGCTGGGATTCAATGGCCGCGGAGAGCTGGTTCGTGGCTTCAATGAAGTCGCCTTTTTTGGTCACGCTGGCGGAGGCAAACAGGTCGCCCACGGATTTTTTGGCGGCAAGCAGCTGCGGCACCTGGCCGATGATGGCTTCCACCGAAGTACGATAGGTGTCGAAGTGTTCGATTACCTTGGCCACCGCGGGGCTGGCCTTGTTGAAGCCGGCCACCAGCGCTTCCGCTTCCTGCGTATCGGAACCCAGCGCGGAAATCTGCTCGAGCTTCACGTTGGCGCCCAGCATGTTGGTCACGTCCTGGCTGATACGCTCCATCAACAGGGAGAATTTCGTGACCCGGATAGCGTCCACCGCACCCGATGCGGCGAGCTGGCTGATTTCCTCGCGCATGATCGGGTTCAGTTCGTTCACCGCGTCAACCGCTGAAAACACCGTCTGAATACCGGGGCGGCCGTCAATGATGTCCTGTATCTGCTGCAAATGGCGCTTGAGGGAGGGGGTGATCGTATCCAGCAACTCATGTGAACGCCCGCCGAGAGGGGGCAGGCTTTCGTCACCCTGATCCAGGATGTGCATGATGCGCTCGAATTCGCGCTTGTCATTCGGCAGGCCCTCGATGGCCTGCTGGTTGCCTTGCACGGCCTGGGCGGCATCCTTGGTGATACGCTGGGTCAGGAAGCGCAGGTTTTGCGACAATTCGATGTAGCGCGCGCCATTCGAGGTGGTGCGGTAGTCCAGAGCGCCCGCCAGAAGAATCACGAGGAAGGCGGTCGCAGCCGCAATACCCACAATCTGCAGCTGCACGTGGCTGCTGAATTTTCCTATCAGAGGAAGCGGAACAGCATCAGCCATTCCTTTCGACACCTTCCTGCCCCGGATCGGGTTGGGCAGTGATGGAAATTTGAATGCGGGTAGCTTGAATGCCATTTTAATTTTCTCCCAACGGAATACCGAATATTCCGGTTACTAACGACCAATCTGCAAAAATTCTGTGCGCTTCAGCAGCTCGGGAACATCCAGCCTGCGCCAGATCTGCCCTTTTTCATCAACCAAACACGTCTCGATGCCCAGTATGGTCTGTTTCCAAGCGGAGCTGTCGCGCAGGCCGATCACCCGCGGTACCAGCAGGCCGGCATTGAACTCATATTTATCGGCCAGCAACAACACCCGGTTGCTCTGCCCGCGTAACGTCTCGCCTATTCCGCTGAATGCAGAGAGGTCAGTGATGCCATACAATTTACCGCGGACGTTTGCGACGCCCAGGAACCATGGTTTGGCCAGCGGAACCGCGGTCAGGGCAGGCAAGGGCAGCACTTCGGAAATGTCGCTCATTTGCACCAGCCAGTTCTGCCCGCCAAGCTGCACGCCCAGCGTGGAAACCGGGTTTGCCTCGCCACTGCTGGTCTGGACCTGGATGCGATTCAGCACATTCTGCTGAAATTCGCGCAGGCTGAAGCGCTTGGCCATGCCTTACATCATCCCAATGCGGCGACCTTGGCGAGCAAATCGGCGGCATCCACCGGCTTGACTAGGTAATCCTTGGCGCCCTGGCGCGCGCCCCAAACCTTGTCGGTTTCCTGCCCCTTGGTGGTGACAATGAATACCGGGATGTGCTGGGTCGCGGGATCCTGGGTAATGGCCCGGGTGGCCTGAAAGCCGTTCATGCCGGGCATGACCACGTCCATCAGGATCAGGTCGGGTAATTCGGTCTTGGATTTCGCCACAGCGGTTTCGCCATCCTCGACGAATACCACCTGGAAACCGTTTTTGGTCAACAATTCGCCCAGAACATGGCGTTCGGTTGCCGAATCATCCACCACCATGATCTTTTTAACTGCCATGATTACTCTCCTTTTTTGGCTTGTACTTGAGCAATGACTGCATCAATGAGGCTTTTTTTGCTAAATGGCTTGGTCAGGTACTGGTTTGAACCGACCAGTTGGCCGCGCGCCCGGTCGAACAGGCTATCCTTGCTGGTGAGCATGACGACCGGCGTATCTTTAAATTCGGGGTTGTGCTTGATCAGCGCGCAGGTCTGGTAGCCGTCCAGACGCGGCATCATGATGTCGACAAAGACCACGTCGGGCTTAGTGTCTACCACCCTGGACAGGCCTTCGAAGCCATCTTCTGCCAGTACCACCTGGCACCCGGCTTGCGACAGAAATATTTCTCCGCTGCGGCGTATGGTATTGCTGTCGTCAATCAGCACTACCTTGATACCCGATAGCGGCAGACCATCACTCACTTTTAAACGCCCCCTTGGTTATATGTTATCAGCCCCCGGCGCTGCGGGCTAAACCTTATGGCATTGATGCTACCGCATTTTACTGGAAAATGCGAAAGGAATTTCCGGCAAATCCCGCCATGGCCGCCTTGCGGACGGGCCGATTTAACCGCCTCCCAGCCAGGCTTGCGGTCAGGATCCGTTTTTCCACTTGATGGAACAGCCCATGCTGGCTAGTTGCTCGCGCGGACCCTGGCCGGTCTGGGCTACCTGCACCATGGCGTTGAACAGGTCGCGCGGGGCGTCCGGTGCCGTATCCTTGCGCGAGGCGTCGAGACGGCCGCGATACTGCAGTTCCAGCTTGCTGTTGAAGCCGAAAAAGTCCGGGGTGCACACGGCACCGTATTCCTTGGCCACCTGCTGCGTTTCGTCCAGCACGTAGGGGAAGGGGTAGCCGAAATCCAGCGCAACACGTTTCATGTTTTCAAACGAGTCCTCCGGGTAGTCGGCCGGGTCGTTCGACATGATGGCAATGCTGTTGATGCCGTAATTCTGCAGTTCGCGGGTGTCGCGGATGATGCGTTCGCGGATGGATTTGACGTATGGGCAATGGTTGCAGATGAACATCGCCAGCAAGCCATTTTTGCCGCGTGCGGACTCCAGCGTATGGCGTTTGCCGTCCACGCCGGGCAAATCGAAGCTGCGCGCCTTCCAGCCGAAGTCGCAAAGCGGCGGTTGCAGGCTGACCATGATGGCTCCTCTGAAATATTTCCAAGAGCGTTATATTATCATGCTGTCAAACATCCTTCGATTCCCGCCATGTCCTTGCCGCGCTTTTACTGCCCCCCTCCGCTGCCTGCCGAAGGCACGTTTGAATTGCCGCGCGAAGCGGCGCATCACGCCCATCGCGTATTGCGCCTGCGGGTGAACGACCCGGTGCAGATCTTCGATGGCAGCGGGCGCGCGCTGGATGGCAAGATCAGCGAGATCAACGCCAAGCGCGTGGCGCTGCATGAGTTGCAGACCTGCATGGACGAAGCCGAGTCTCCCCTGCGCATCGTATTGGCGCAGGCCATGTGCAGCAGCGAGAAAATGGACTGGGTGGTGCAGAAGGCCACCGAGCTGGGGGCGGCAGAAATTCAGCCGGTGCAGACCCGGCGCAGCGTGGCGAAGCTGGCCGGGGAGCGCGCCGACAAGCGCATTGCGCACTGGAGGAGCGTGGCCGTATCCGCCTGTGAACAATGCGGCAGGAATACCCTGCCGCAGATCGGCGCGCCGCAGGACTTCGGCGCCTGGCTGGAGGGGGTGCGCAGCATGACTGCCGCCAAGTTCGTGCTGCAGCCGGAAGGGTCCACCCCGCTGCACAAACAGCCGCCTCCCCAGGGCGGCGTTATACTGTTGATCGGGCCGGAAGGCGGGTTCAGCGAAGACGAAGCCAAAATGGCCCAGTTTGCCGGGTTTGCTCCGATCCGGCTGGGCAAACGGATACTGCGCACCGAAACGGCGGGGATGGCGGCCATCGCTGCACTGCAAACCTTGTGGGGAGATTTCAAATGAGGACGAGCAAGCAGGTACGGCTGGCATTATTGCTGGTATCGCTTTGGGCGCTGCCGTCCCTGGCCGGGGAAGCGCCGGGCGTCGTGTATTGGGACTCGCCGGAAGGACGCGCCATGCGCGCCCGCATTCCTGCCGATGCCGATTACTGGCAACTGATCCCGAATTTCGCGGTACAGCAAACCCAGAGTTATTGCGCCGTGGCGAGCGCGGTGACCGTGCTCAATTCCCTGCCGATCAGGAAGCCGGTCGATGCCGCCTATGCGCCTTACGCCTATTTCACCCAGGGCAATTTCTTTACTCCCGAAGTCAGCAAAATCATCAGCGCGCAAACCGTGCTGGCGCAGGGAATGACGCGCGAGGAAATGGTCGCAACCCTGTCGCGTCACGGCGTCAAGGCGCTATCCGTCGCAGGCGATACCTACAGCGACGACAGCCTGCGTGCTGCGCTGAAAACCGCACTGGGCGACGATGGCCAATTCGTGCTGGCCAATTACTTCCGTGGCACGTTCGGCCAGGTCGGCGGCGGGCACTGGTCGGCCTTGGCGGCCTATGATGCGCAAACCGACAGCGTGCTGATACTCGATGTGGCCAAGTACAAATATCCGCCAGCTTGGGTCAGCATCAGCCTGCTCAGGCTATCCCTTGCCACGCTGGACACCACCAGCAACAAGCCGCGTGGCCTGGTTTTTGTCACGAAATAACAGGCGGTCAGGCTTCTGCAGGCGCGGCGTTCGGGTGGCGCGGTGAAAGCACAATGCGGTTGCGGCCGGTCTTTTTGGCCTGGTAGAGCGCCTCGTCGGCGCGTCTGATCAAGTCGGCTGTCTTTGCGTCATCCTCCTGGAGCCAGGTCAAACCGATGCTGACGGTGCAGGAGATCATGGTGCTCCTGAAGTGCAGCGGGCTGCTTTCGATATTTCTGCGCACCCGCTGTGCCACATCCAGGGCAATTTCCGGGGTTGTTTCCGGCAGTATGGCGACAAACTCTTCGCCGCCGAACCGGCAAACGATGTCCGTGCTTCTCAATGAATCGCAAAAGATCATGGAGAAGTGCTTCAGCAGTTCATCGCCGGCAGCATGGCCGAAGTTGTCGTTGATGGATTTGAAGTGATCGATGTCAAGCACCAGCAGCGAAAGCGGCGCATGGCTGCGCTTGGTACGGCTGATTTCCATTTCCCCCAGCTCGAAAAATCTCCGCCGAACCAGCAGGCCGGTCAGGGAGTCGGTGGTGGCCAGCTTCCTGAGTTCATCTTCCAGCAACTTCCTTTGTTCGATCTCATGCGCCATCTCCCGGTTGACCCGGTTGAGCAGCTCGGATTTTTCCTGCAATTCGCGGGTGCGCTCCTTGACCTTTTTTTCTATGCTCTCATACAGCCTGGCGTTTTCAATCGAAGTGGCAATCTGGGCCGCAAACACCTTGAGTATTTCCAGGCGATCCAGGGTAAACACGCCAGGTGCAGAGTTGTTCTCCAGGTAGAGCAGCCCGGTGAGGTCTCCTTTGTTTACGATGGGCAAGCACAATAACGAGCGTACCCTGCCGGAAGAAAGATAGGGGTCCTGGGTGAATTCACCTTCGCGCAACGCGTCATCCAGGACGATGCTGTTCCGGGTGCGCATGACGTAATTGATGATGGAGCGGGGAAGGCCGGCATCACTCTCCATCGGGGCCGATTGCAGGACGGTGATCTGGTCGCCGCTGATCTCGCCCTCCACCATGAGCCCGCCCTCCTCTGCCAAAAGCAGCATGCATCTCTGTGCGCCGGCATTTTCCAGCACGATTTTGAGCAATTCCTCGAGCAGGCGCGAAAGCACGATCTCGCCCGATATGGCGCGAGTTGCCTTGAGCACGGTACCCAGGTCGAGATGGCGGACTTCGCTGGCCAAATGGGCAGGCTCCCTGGCGGCGGTGGCAGCGGGCGAAACCACCGTTCCTCCAGCGGCCAGCATGGGCTCGATGCGCGGGAAGGTTACTTCGGAGTACAGGGTATGCATCCCCGCCAGCCTGGCCGTGGCGCCCCACTTGCGATAGACGGAGTAAGCGCGCTGCAGGTAGCCTTCGCCTATCTGCACTTTGCCCAGCGCAGTATAGAAACGCCCGCACAGTTCGTTTGCCAGCGCCTCTTCGTAAAGATGGCGGCAATCCCGTGCATGGCGGATCGCCTCGTCGTAAAGGTCTGCCGCCCGGCGGTGTTTATTTGTAACGCGCATGATTTCCGCTTCCAGCAGCAGCGGGGCGTGGTGCGAAATGGGGGCGGCGGCGGACTCCATTCTGCGCAACAATTTCAGGGAATTTCTGGCACGCCGCACGGCCCGGCGCCGCTCGAAGGGATCGGCCTTCCCGGACAGCGCGAGCAGGGCCAGGTTGGCATACAGATGATATTGCCGCTCGCTCAACTGGCCGGCCAATCCCTGGCTGTGTGCGTCGGCGGAATCGACGAAAGATGCCGCATGGTCGAAATTCTGGAAAATGGAGCACAAGATCAGCTTGTTCACGTAGAACAGCGCCTTGCCCACCCTGTCGCCATTGGCTTCGAAGTTGGACAGGATATGCATCTCGTCCGCATGTTCCCCGTTGAGCATCGTGGGATCTTCGGTTTCCGGGTTGATGCAATTCCACACCGTCTGGCGGTAGACTGCCGACCACTGGTTTACCCGGTCCTGCCGCAGCTTCTTCAGGGCAGCGGCGTGTTTGTCCATTTTGCCGATGCAGGCGGGAAGGCTTTCCCCGAAAAACCAGGGCAGGGTCTGGGTGACGGAGTAAAGCGAGATGGCCGCAAATTCCGGGTCGCCCTCGGCCATGGATAACTCGTAGGCCTCCCAGATGGCTCTTTCGGTCTCCGCCTCACTCATGCGCCAGCATTGGGCAAAAAGACCGCTGTTGAGTACCGCCTTGCCCCTGGCCTCCATCAGGGAGCCCTGGCTTGCCAGTTGACGCGAGAGTTTGCCGAACCGGTATGCTGCATCGTAGTCCCTGAGCGCACCGCTAAGCAGGATGCCGTAGACCGCATAGGCATAGGGCATGATCGGAGAACGTCCAAATTTTACGGTAACCTCGATTTGAGTCAGTATCCACCGTGCTGCCAGCAATTGGTCGGTGATATACACCGATGAACCGGCTTTGGCCGTGACGCGCACGATTGCCTGCTTAATGGGGTCAGTCAGCGGCGGCAGGGAGAGCAGCGCTTCGTCAGTCTTGCCGCGCAGGAGCCATTTGGTTTTCAGGATGGGAAAGAGCAGATGATGCTCCTTCAGCGGGGCGGGATAACTCGCTCCCAGCTCCTTCAGTATGGCAGTGGCGCAGCTGACCGCCTCGTTATTCCTGCCTTCGCTGCGTTTGGCCAGGATGACGACTTCGCAAATCCTGGTGCGATCCAGCAAATTGCGCACATGGGCAAAAGCGGCGTCACACAGCGCGTAGCATTCAGCGTAATTTCCGCACAAATAAGCAGCCTCCGCCTTGCTCAGGTGGCAATCCAGGGTCAATGCGTAAGCACTGTCCCAGGAGTCGGCGGGAAGGCAGGCGGCCATGGCATCGAAATAGCGATAGGCCGGATCGAAGGCTCCCGAATCCCTGGCCTTGCAGCCTGCCTCGAAATTCAGGCGTGCCAGATCCAGGCGTTCGTCCGGATTGCTGATCAGGCGCAGGCCGGCATTCAGGTGGGAGACAATGTCGAAAATGTATTTCCGCCATTCCGACGGAACCACGTTCATCAGCAGTAGCCGCCCGGCCCTCAGGTGGGTTTCGCTCCGTTCGCTTTCGCTCAGCAGCGAATAGGCGGCCTGCTGAACCCTGTCATGCAGGAAGCGGAAATGGCCGATCAATTCGCTCGCGTCGTCGTAGGGCGTGGAGGGGGCATCGGTGGTTTCTTCGCCGGAAGGAATGATGAGTCCTTCGCGGATGCCCTCTTCGATGTCAGCCAGCATTTCACGTGTGGGTTTGCCGGAAATGCCGGCCAGCACAGAAAGGGGAAAGGTGTTGCCGACACAGGCCGCCAGCTTTAACGCGGATTTTCCGCGCGCCGACAGAAACTGGATTTTTTCCGCCATCAGCGTGACGACGTTGTCTGTGATTTCCGCCTGGCGGATTTTGGCAATGTCGCATTGCCATTCGCCGTTCAGGGAATCGAAAGCGATGAGGCCTTCCTCATAAAGCCGGCGCAGGAACTGGGAGAGGAAAAAGGGGTTTCCCCCGGTCTTGCCGATACAGATGCCGGCCAGGGAAACTGCCTTGTCGCGCGAGCAATTGAAAGTCTCGAGCAGCAGCCTGCTGGTGTCGGCCTCGTTGAGCGGGGCAAGAAAAAGCGCATCGGCATCCACGCCCGCGGCAGCAACCGACTTCAGGGTTTTGGCCAGTATGTGGCCGGGGTCCACTTCGTTGTCGCGATAAGCGCCAAGCAGGAGCAAATGGCGGGTGTCCGTATCCGCCATCAGGTCGGTGATGAATTTCAGCGATGGCGGGTCAGCCCATTGCAGGTCATCGAGAAACAGGCACAACGGGCGGGATTTCGAGGCAAAGGCCTGGGTAAACTTCAGAAACAGCGCCATGAAGCGGTTTTGCGATTCCGCAGCAGGCAGATCGGCAGCCTTGGGTTGCGGGCCGATGATGGCGACCAGCTCGGGAATGACGTTCACAATGACTTGCGCGTTCTCGCCCAGCGCCGCCAGGATTTTTTCCTTCAGCAGGTTCAACTCGTCGCTGCTCTCGGCAAGCGCCTGGCGCATCAACTCCTGAAAAGCCTGGATCAGCGAGGAATAGGGGATGTTGCGGTTGAACTGGTCGAATTTGCCGGTGATGAAATAGCCGTTGCGCTTGATGATCGGGCGTTGCAGTTCGTGCACCAGTGAGGATTTGCCGATGCCGGAAAAACCGGATATGGTCACCATCTTGGCCGCTCCTCTGGAGACGGCGTCGAAGGCGGAGAGCAGCTGGTTGAGCTCAAGCTCCCGGCCGTAAAGCTTATGGGGGATGCGAAACTTGTCGGAAATGTCAAACCGCCCAAGCGGAAAATGGGGAATTTCTCCGCTTGAACGGTAATATTCAAGGCAGAGCAGCAAGTCCTTCTTCAGGCCGATGGCATTCTGATAGCGCTCATCCGGGGATTTCGCCATGAGCTTGCCGATGATCGCGCCTATCATGGGCGGCAGCAGCGGGTTGATTTCAGAGGGGTGCTGCGCAACCCTGGCGATATGCGCATGGACCAGGGCCAGCGGATCATCAGTGGGGAAAGGAAGCTTGCCGCTGAACAGCTCATACAGGCCCACTCCAAGCGTATAGAGATCGCTGCGCCAGTCGAGGCGGCAATTCATCCTGCCGGTCTGTTCGGGAGAAATATAGGCCAGGGTGCCGTCTGGCCGCTGGATGGCGGCAGTATCCTGTGCGTTTTTCAGCACCACCGAAGCGATCCCGAAACCGGTGACGAACAAGGACAACGACTCACGGTTGATCAGAATATTGCTGGGCCTGAAATCCTTGTGGACGATATTGAGGCTGTGCAGTTCGCCAAGCTTGCCGGCCAGGTCGACGGAAATGACGAGCGCCTGCTCGATGGAAAACGGTGTCTCATGGATCATGCGCCAGAGCGAAGTCCCGCCGGTTTCCTCCAGCACCAGCGCGCAGCCCTGGTCGGTTTCCTGGAAATCGAGGGGGCGCACCACGCCGGCAACAGGCAGATTTCTGGCGATTTCATATTCCTGCTTCAAACGGGTGGAGTCCAGGAACTGCGCATGCATGCCGCCGGTGGCCTTGATGATCACCGGCAGGGCATCGTCATTCCTGTGGCCGCGCCAAACGCTGACCGAGGGTCCCTCATATATGCAGGAAAGAAGGGTGTAACCGGGGATGGCGCGAAAGTCTGTCATATGCCTGACGGGTTTTTGACTGTCTACCAGATAGGACAGCTGGCATAATAAAGCAAACCGGGCCGCTTGGGCAGGAAGATTGCCGCGCCTGGCTTGCGGAGCAACATATCTGCCCTAGGGGATTGTCCGCAACTTATTTAACTGGAGACCGTCATGCCCTACGTCAACATCCGCATTGCAGGAACCTTGAGCCGCGAACAGAAAGCAAAAATTGCGGAAGAAATCACGGATACGCTCGAGCGCATCGCGCACAAGCCTGCGTCATACACTTACATTTCGTTCGACGAGCTGTCCGATGAAAACTGGGCAATCGCGGGAAAATTGCTGGATGAAGAATAGGAGGTGGCGCCTGGGGCGTCACCACCACAGGCGCACGCCAGCCACCAGGAACAGCTGGTGCACCGGCGCACCCGTCGCGCGCGCCGAGTCGGCAGTCGCGCCGTATTTGCCCGACCAGGTCACGCCCAGATAGGGCGCGAATTCGCGCCGGATCTCGTATTTCAGGCGCAGGCCGAGATCCAGGCTGGACAAGCCTGAGCCCAAAGCGCGCTGGGGGTCAGGTTTGCCATACAGGTTTGCCTCAGCCTCGGGCAGCAACGCCAGGCGTTGCGTGAGCAGCAGGGTATAGCTGGCCTTGATGCGTGCGGCAGCACCCTGGCTGCCAAAATAGGCGCTCGCGTCCACGTCGAAGTTGTATGGCGCCAGCCCCTTCAGCGCAAGCGCCAGCCAATCGCGCGAGGGCAGGCTGCCGGATTGGAAATCATGGCGTGCTCCGATTTGCGCGTCCCAGAACGGAGCAATCGCGCGGCTATACAGCAACTGCGCGTCCGCAGTCTGCACACGGCCTTGCGCAGCGTCGCCCTGGGTCTTGAACCATGCTTTGTCCAGGTCGCCGCCGATCCAGCCCTGACCTTCCCAATAGGTCGTATGGCCGTTGCTGCCGTTGCGCGCCTCCAGGCGATCGAGCATCACCGCCGAGAAGTAATCATGCCCCATCTCGTGCGCCTGTGCCGTTGCCGCAACGGCCAGCGCAGCCAGACAGCCAGCCTGAAAAACGCCCCTGTATATCGTCGCGCTCATGCCACGGTCACCTCGCGGAACATGCCGCCGTTCATGTGGTAGGCCAGGTGGCAGTGGTAAGCCCAGCGCCCCAAGGCGTTTGCCGATACGCGGTAGCTCAGGGCGTGGCCGGGCTGCACGCGCACGGTGTGCTTGCGAACCTGGAATTCGTAATGCTGGTTTTCGAGCTCGCTCCACATGCCGTGCAGGTGGATGGGGTGGTCCATCATCGTGTCGTTTACCAGCACGATGCGCACCCGCTCGCCGTAAGTCAGGCGGAGCGGCGCGGCGTCGGCGTATTCCACCCCGTCGAACGACCACATGTAGCGCGACATGTTGCCGGTGAGGTGCAGTTCAAGGGTGCGTCCGGGATCGCGCGGATCCTGCCAGCCGCCCACGGTGCGCAGGTCGGCATAGGTCAGCACGCGGCGTCCATTGTTGCGCAGGCCCACGCCGGGGTCGTCCAGCCTGGTCGAAACCACCTGCGCCTGCATGGAGGAGCCGGGAGTGCGCTCAGAGGCCGGGTGGTTCTTGACTTCCAGCATATCCGGCTTCATCGGGTGGCCGTCCATTTCCATGTCGTCGTCCATTTCCATATCGCCCATGTCGTCCCCGGTCTGGTCGTGGCTGGAGTGATCGCTATGCTCGTGAGCTGCGCTATCGTGATTGGACGCATCGTGCGCGGCGCCGTGCCCGGCGTGCGCCATGCCCATGTCTGCCATGGTGAGCGTGGGCACCGGGTCCAGCGCGGGGACTGCCGCGCTCATGCCCATGCGCGGGGCCAGCGTGGCGCGCGTGTAGCCGGAACGGTCCATCGCCTGGGCGAAAATGGTGTAGGCGCTGTCTGCGTGCGGTTCGACCACCACATCGTAGGTTTCCGCCGTGGCGATGCGGAATTCGTCCACCGTCACCGGGTGCACCTCCTGCCCGTCCGCGGCGACCACCGTCATTTTCAGGCCGGGGATGCGCACGTCGAAATAGGTCATCGCCGAGGCATTGATGATGCGCAGCCGTACCTTTTCGCCGCTGTCGAACAACGCGGTCCAGTTGCCCTGCGGCGTCATGCCGTTGGAAAGAAAAGTGTAGGTCGCGCCGCTCACGTCGGCCAGGTCGCGCGGGCTCATGCGCATCTCGTCCCACATCAGCTTGTCGCGCCATGCCTTGGACCAGCCGTCCGTTTTGGCCTGCGCCAGCAAATCGCCTAGCGTCGGACGCACGTAATTGTAATAGCCGTCGAAGGTTTTCAGCTTGGCATAGACGCGCGCCGGGTCTTCGTCGGTCCAGTCGGAGAACATCAAAACGTGATCGCGCATGCGCTGCCGTGTTTGCTGGGCAGGGTCGATCACGATCGCGCCATATACCCCGGTCTGCTCCTGAAAGCCGGAATGCGCGTGGTACCAGTACGTGCCGCTCTGGCCGACCTTGAAGCGGTAGACGAACGTCTCGCCCGGCGCAATGCCGTCGAAGCTCAAGCCCGGCACGCCATCCATGTTGGCGGGCAAAATGATGCCGTGCCAGTGGATCGAGGTCTCCACCCTGAGGCGGTTGGTCACGCGCAGGGTCACAGTGTCGCCCTCGCGCCAGCGCAGCGTGGGACCCGGCAGCTGGCCGTTGATCACGGTGGCCATGGCGGGCTGGCCGGTAAAATTGACCGGCAGTTCGGAGATAACCAGGTCGAATTCCGTGCCGGAAAGCTCGGCGGGGGCAGCGGCAGCCCAGGAAGCGAAAGGATACATACCCAGGCCAGCCAGTGCGCCGCAAGCGGCAAGCCCCTGTACAAAGCGGCGCCGGGGCAGGCTGGCAATCCCGGCGGGAACAGGTGGCGGGCGAAGCTTCAAGGGTGGAGTCTCCAGAATTTAAAGCACAATAAGGGCAAAACGCTATAAAATTGCGGCGGTTCGCGTCCTTTTAAATGGCAGCTGTACACAATGCGGGCGGCTCGTGGCATCATCCCGCCCTGAGCACCCCGCCTGGTTAGTAAGATTATAAAGAGATAGACACAACATGTCTTCGAGTTCCGACCCCGCGCCAGAGTTCAACGCGCCGCAATTCGTCACCTGGTTCCGCTCGGTCGCGCCCTACATCAACGCGTTCCGCGGACGCACCTTTGTGGTCGCCTTCGGCGGCGAAGTGGTGGCCGACGGCAAGTTTATCGGCCTGACCCACGATTTCAACCTGCTCGCCAGCCTGGGCGTGCGCCTCGTGCTGGTGCACGGCGCGCGCCCGCAGATCGAGCAGCACCTGGCACGCAACAACATCGAGGACCGCTACCACCAGAACATCCGCCTGACCGACACCGAAACCATGCAGTGCGTGAAGGAGGCAGTGGGCCGGGTGCGCGTGGAAATCGAGGCGCTGCTGTCGGTGGGACTCGCCAACTCCCCGATGGCGAATGCCGACATCCGCGTGGCCGGCGGCAACTTCATCACCGCCCAGCCGATGGGCGTGATCAGCGGCATCGACCTGATGCACACCGGCAGTGTGCGCAAGGTGGACGTTGCCGCGATTCGCGACCGGCTGGCGTTCAATGAAGTCGTGCTGCTGTCGCCGCTGGGCTATTCGCCCACCGGGGAGGTGTTCAATGTCACGCTGGAAGACGTGGCGACACAGACCGCCATCGCGCTCGATGCGGACAAGCTGATTTTCCTGGCCGACACCGATGGCGTGACCGACAAGAAAGGCGCCTTGATTTCGGAGTTGACCATCGCCGAGGCGAACCGGATACTGTCGTCGGCCAAGCGCAAGCTGCCGGACGACATCACGCTGTTCCTGCCTTGCGCGGTGCGCGCGTGCGAGGCGGGCGTGGCGCGCACGCACCTCATCAGCCGCCATGTGGATGGCGCCGTGCTGCAGGAGCTGTTCAGCGACGAGGGCATCGGCACCATGGTGGTGGAGAGCACGCTCTACACCCTGCACAACGCCACCATCAACGACGTCGGCGGCATCCTGCAGCTGCTGCAGCCGCTGGAAGAAGAAGGCGTGCTGGTGCGGCGCAGCCGCGAACTGCTGGAGCGCGAAATCGACCGCTTCGTGGTGATGAAGCACGACCGGCGCATTATCGGCTGCGCGGCGCTGTACCCGTTCCCGGACGAGTCATCCGCGGAACTGGCGGGACTCGCCGTGCATCCCGGCTACCGCAACCAGGGCTATGGCGAGGCGCTGGTGAAGCACATCACCGATGCCGCCAAGGCGCAGGGACTGCGCAAGTTGTTCGTGCTGACCACGCGCACCGCGCACTGGTTTGTCGAGCGCGGCTTCAAGGAAAGCGATGTCAGCAAGCTGCCGGAGCAGAAAAAGTCGTTATACAACTATCAGCGGCGTTCCAAGGTGTTTGTAAAGAACCTGTAACAATCCGCATTCATACTCGAAACTGGAGAATTATAAGATGGCAAGAATGGTGCACTGCGTAAAGCTCGGACGCGAACTGGAAGGGCTGGATCGCCCGCCTTACCCCGGCGAACTCGGCAAACGGATCTACGAGAATGTCTCCAAGGAAGCCTGGCAGGGCTGGATCCGCTACCAGACCATGCTGGTCAACGAAAACCGCCTCAACCTGGCCGACCCGCAGGCACGCAAATACCTGGCCACGCAGATGGAGAACTACTTCTTCAGCGAAAACGTGCAAATGCCGCCGGGCTACGTGCCCCCGGCAAAGTAGCGACAGGGGTTCCCCGAATCCGGGGGGCCCACAGATAATTCAGGAATAACTTGAGCAAGAAATATCCTCCGCATCATTTTCTCAACCGCGAACTGGGTCAGCTCGAGTTCAACCGGCGCGTGCTGGCGCAGGCGGAAGACGCGAGCGTCCCGCTGCTGGAGCGCCTGAAATACCTGTGCATCGTCAGCAGCAACCTGGATGAATTCTTCGAGATTCGCGTTGCGGGGCTGAAGGAACAGATCAAGCTTTCCGGCATGCCGTCCGGCCCGGACGGCATGGATGCGCACCAGACCCTGAAACTGGTGCACGAGCAGGTGCGCCAGCTGATGGGGCATCAGTACCAGATATTCAACCAGGAGTTGCTGCCGGCGCTGGAGATGGAAGGCATCCGCTTCCTGAAGCGCACCGGCTGGAATGACGAGCAACGCGCCTGGGTGCGAGAATTCTTCTTCAATGAGGTCATGCCGGTGCTGACGCCCATCGGCCTGGATCCCTCGCATCCCTTCCCGCGCATCCTCAACAAGAGCCTGAATTTCGCCGTGGAGCTGCAGGGCAAGGACGCCTTCGGGCGCAACACGGCGCGCGCCATCGTGCAGGCGCCGCGCGTGCTGCCGCGCACCATACCGATGCCGCCGCAAATCAGCGGCTGCGCGAACGGCTTCGTGTTCCTCTCCTCCATCCTGCATGCGCATGTCGGCGAGCTGTTCAGCGGCATGGAGGTGCTGAGCTGCCACCAGTTCCGCGTCACGCGCAACAGCAACCTGTTCGTGGACGAAGAGGAAGTGAAGAACCTGCGCACCAGCCTGCAGGGCGAATTGCCGCAGCGCCATTTCGGCAACGCGGTGCGCCTGGAGGTCACCGACAATTGCTCGCAGCAGGTTGCCGAATTCCTGCTGCGCCAATTCGAGCTGGGGCCGGAGGATTTGTTCCGCGTGGATGGCCCGGTCAACCTGGTGCGCCTGATGGACATCCCGTCGCGCGTGGAACGCGACGACCTGAAGTTCCCGGAATTCGCACCGGGCGTTCCGGCCATGCTGCAAAAAAAGGGCGCGGACATGTTCAAGGTGATCCGCAAGGAAGACGTGCTGCTGCACCATCCGTTCCAGTCGTTCAAGCCCATCGTCGATCTGGTGCAGCAGGCGGCAGTCGACCCGGATGTGGTCGCCATCAAGCAGACGGTATACCGCACCGGCGTGGACTCGGTGCTGATGGAAGCCCTGATCGAGGCCACGCGCCTCGGCAAGGAAGTCACCGTGGTGGTGGAGCTGCTGGCGCGCTTCGACGAGGAAGCCAACCTCAACTGGGCCAGCCGCCTGGAAGAAGTCGGCGCGCACGTGGTGTATGGCGTGGTCGGGCACAAGACCCACGCCAAGATGCTGATGGTGGTGCGCCGCGAGAGCGGCAGGCTGCGCCGCTACGTGCACCTGGGCACCGGCAACTACCACCCGCGCACCGCGCGCCTGTATACCGACTTCGGCCTGTTCACCAGCGACGAAGACATCTGCGCCGACGTCAACGAAGTGTTCGTCCAGCTCACCAGCCTGGGCAAGGCCGGCAAGCTGCGCCACCTGTGGCAGTCGCCATTCTCCCTGCATAACCAGATTATGGCCGCGATCCGCAACGAGACCCAGCTGGCAAAAGACGGCAAGGAAGGCCGCATCATCGCCAAGATGAACGCCCTGCTCGAGCCGGAAACCATCATGGCGCTGTACGAGGCCTCGCAGGCCGGGGTGAAGGTGGACCTGATCGTGCGCGGCGTGTGCGCCCTGCGCCCGGGCGTGCCGGGGCTGTCCGAAAACATCAGGGTGCGCTCGGTGATCGGGCGCTTCCTGGAGCACACCCGAATCTTCTATTTCCGCAACGACCAGTCGCATGACGTGTATCTGGCCAGCGCCGACTGGATGGACCGCAACTTCTTCCGGCGCATCGAAGTCTGCTTCCCGGTGCTGGACAAGAAGCTCAAGCGGCGCGTGATCGACGAAGGGCTGAAATCCTACCTGGCCGACAACTGCCAGGCCTGGGAGATGGATGCGGATGGCCACTACCAGCGCAAAGGCGTGGAGCGCGGAACGTCGAAGTGCGCCCAGAACATGCTGCTGCAGGAACTGGCGGGGCAGCCGGT
>DATDDB010000103.1:0-4812 GCA_036524005.1 Gallionellaceae bacterium
GAGCCCAAGCAGCAACTTGATCGCGGCGCTGGTCTGGCTGCGCGCGCGCAACTCCATCACCTGCCCCAGCAGCACCAGCGCCATGATCACGGCTGCCGCCTCGAAATACACCGGCACCGTGTCGCCCATGCTGCGCATTGCGGGCGGGAAGATGCCCGGCAGCAGCATCGCCACCACGCTGTAGCTCCACGCCACGCCGACGCCCAGCGCGATCAGGCTGAACATGTTGAGGCTGCGGTTCACCACCGAGGCCCAGCCGCGCTGGAAGATGGGCCAGCCGCCCCATAGCACGGCGGGCGTTGCCAGTGCGAACTCGATCCATTGCAGCGCCACCATCGAGACAGATTCTGGAATGGCTTGCGGAAAAAGGTCTGACACCATCGCCAGCAGGAACACCGGCAAGGCCAGCGCTGTGCTCACCCAGAAGCGGCGGCTCATGGCGTTCAATTCGGCATTGTCTTCCGTGGCGGCGTTGCGCGGTTCCAGTGCCATGCCGCAGATCGGGCAGTTGCCGGGTTCATTGCGCACCACTTCCGGATGCATGGGGCAGGTGTATTCGGTGGCGCTCGATCTGGCTGTCGCGGGTGCTACCGGTTCCAGCGACATGCCGCATTTCGGGCAGTTTCCCGGTGCGGATTGCCGAATCTCGGGATGCATCGGACAGGTGTAGGTCACATCGCCCGGTTTGGCAGGCTCGGGTGATGGTGTTGCGCGCGCGCCGGCATAACTTGCCGGAGACGCCTGAAATTTTGCCAGGCAATGCGCGCTGCAAAACAGGTACGTCTGTCCGCCATGCACATGGCGGTAACGGCTGTCGGAGGATACCGTCATGCCGCATACGGGATCAGTTGCCATTGCGTGTTCCTTTCCGATGATAGATTCTTATGTCACTTAACTTCGGCCTCACTTCAACGTCCATTTGAAACTTCTTGGCGACCTGTCGCCTGCCAAACGTATTTGCAGCTCAATCAATGGCGGCTGCGGAGCAACCGCCTTGAAACGCAGCAAGCCCTTGCGGTGATGGCCTCCCGGCGCCGCACCTTCCCAGCCCAGCGGCAGGTATTGCTTCCCGTCCGCAACGAGCACGGAAGACCTGGCCAGATCATCGTTCAATGACTGGGTATGGGATTCCAGTGTCACCTCGAAATCCCATGTCGCAGGCGCGATGGCTTGCGGCGCGACGGTCACCTTGATGCCGCGCTCATTGCTTGTTTGCGGGGCAAACCCCGTCTCGGCTGCGTAGCCGGAATACGCGCAGGGGAGGGCAATCGTTGCTGCAAGAGCCAGCCTGCTCAATAGATTTTTCAGCATTTTTCATGCTCCCTGGAGGCGTTAACAACCTTGGAAAGGATGTACGTGATGCCGGCGGCGTTGAATGCCAGACCGACCCAGAACAACTCGACCTGGTACTCCGCAACCACAACGAGAAAGCTGGTGACCCCCAGAACAGGTAGCACGTTGACCAAGTAATGGGCGCAACAGGAAACCATCGCGGCTGTGGAGGTCGTGCCGGATACGGCGACCACCTTGCCCGATGCGCCGTGCCGCCCGACGAGGCGCTTAAGGTGCGTGAAAAGGCCGACCTGAATGCCGAAGCCCAGCGCAAGCAGCACGATGAAATACCAGTATTTCCAGAACTGTTCGAGTGCGAAGTCCATTCCGGAGATCAGTCCGACCACCCCGAAATAGATGGCGAGCATTACCGCACCTGCGCCCGCTCCGTATTGAAGCGGTCTGGCGATCCCGGTCGCCGCGGAGACCGCCGATGCTTCTTCAAGCGCCATGCCGCACTTGGGACATGTGCCCGGTGTCGATTGCCGTACTTCCGGATGCATTGGACAGGTGTAGATTGCGTCACTATCTGCTGCTGGCGGCTGTGCTTCGGGTGTGCCGATATAGGCGGTCGGCGACGCCTGAAACCTGGCCAGGCAATTTGCGCCGCAAAACAGATAGGTTCGTCCGTTGTGGACATGGCGGTGCTGGCTGTCGGCGGCCACTGCCATACCGCACACGGGGTCTTTGTTTTCGACAGGTTCCGGGCGGGTTGCTTCAGTTGGGTGGGGTGTCATGGCCATCTCCTTTCAGTCGAACTTTCGTTGCGGCACTTAAGGTTTGTCACGGCAAGCCGGACAATAGCCAACCAGGTTGTAGCAGAAGGCAAACACTACACCGCTCAGGAATCCCGTCAAGGTCACGCCGAATTGTCCGTAGGCAAATTCCTCCAGCGTCCATACCTTGCTGCTCTTGATCAGGCTCAGATCCAGTCCGTGTGCCCATGCATTCACAAAACCGATCGTTCCTTCCGGGAACAGAAAAACGGCCAGCGCACAAATCAGGTTGATCGTGCCCGCAGCTATCGCCAGCGCACTCCCAGTGCGAATGAGATTCAGTTTATTCATGATTTGACCTCCTGACTTTATGGGGACGGCCGCCAGCACCCAGCCACAGCGTGGAGTGGGCGAGCACGGCACAGTGGGTGGCGCAGCGCGGCTGATTGCGCAACAGGATCGCGGCCAGATGAAAAAATGCCGATACGGATATCAGTGCAATCGGGAAATGCACCAATAACGGATGCCAGTTCGGGATCACTTCAATCATGACTGCCTCCACGGGTCTGTCAGAAATGGTCATGCCACTCATGCTGCCGACTACTCGACTGAAAACACGTACGGTTCCTGCCTGTTTCTTGGAACGGCATAGATGGTCAATGTTCCTTTCTTCATCTCGCCCATGCCCGGCGAATTCATCGGCATGCCGGGCGCGCTGATGCCGATGATGGCGGGTTTGTCCTTGAGCAGCCTGCGGATGGCGGCGACCGGCACATGGCCTTCGACCACATAGCCGTCGACCAGCGCCGTGTGGCAGCTGGCGACATGGGACACGCCATGGCGCTTCTTGATGGCATCCATGTCGGATTCGTTCACGGCCTTCACCGCAAAGCCGTTCTCGCGCAGGTAGTCCACATACTTTTCGCAGCAGCCGCAGGTCGGGCTCTTGTGAACCGTTATTGCCGTTGCGGCCTGCGCGGCGCCGGCGAGGCTGAATGCCAGCACAATCCAAAGCAGATCAAACAATTTCATTTTGTTTCCTTTCGCCGGTGGTGATTTATTTGGGTCCGATCCTTACGATCACCCATTGGTTGCTTTCGCCCTGCATCAGTTCGAAGCGCACGGCATCGCCGACCTTGAGGTCCAGGGGCAACGGATCGCGCAAAGCGAACCACATGGTCATCGCTGGCCAGCCCAGATCGGCAATGGCCTCGTGTGCGAGCTGCACCTTGCCATCTTTCGCGTTCACCGCCTTAAGTACGCCAACGCCCTCATGCCTTGCCGCGTTGGCAGCGAGTTGCATTGCCACCCGGTGTTGCGACATGTCGTGTTCGTGTGCTGCGGCATGAGCCATTCCCCCGGTTGCGGCGATTGCCATGCCGAATGCGAGAGTCAACGTTTTCATTTCTTTTCCTTTCCAGAGTCGTGAGTTGCCGATGATGTCGCCTGGCCTGCTGCAACTCGGGAGGCAGACGCAAGCGTGTGTAGTTTGAGCAGGGCGTAGATCGCCGGGATCACCAGCAGCGTGAGCACCGCCGAGGAGATCATGCCGCCGACCATGGGCGCGGCGATGCGACGCATCACTTCGGAACCGGTGCCGCTGCTCCAGAGGATGGGCAGCAATCCCGCCATGATCGCCACCACCGTCATCATCTTCGGGCGCACCCGCTCGACTGCGCCTTGCATGATGGCGGTGTGCAGGTCGGAGGCGGCTGGCGGCCTCCCCTCGGCGGCGCAGTTCGCCTGCACCTCCTGCCAGGCGTTTTCCAGATAGATCAGCATCACCACGCCTGTCTCCGCCGCCACGCCCGCCAGCGCGATGAAGCCCACCGCCACCGCCACCGAGAGGTTGTAATCGAGCAGCCACAGCAGCCACACGCCGCCAACCAGTGCGAAGGGCACGGACAGCATCACCACCAGCGATTCGGTGACGCGTTTGAAATTCAGGTACAGCAGCAGGAAGATCAGCAGCAGCGTGATGGGGATGACGATCTTCATTTTTGCCAGCGCGCGCTCCATGTACTCGAACTGGCCGCTCCAGGTGGCGTAGTAGCCGGGCGGGAACTTCACCTCCGCGGCCACCGCCTTGCGCGCTTCGTCCACGTACGAGCCGATGTCGCGTTCGCGGATGTCCACGTAGATGTAGGCGGAGAGCAGGGCGTTCTCGGTGCGGATGCTCGGTGCGCCCTTGCTGAGGCTTACCCGGGCGACCTGGCCGAGCGGGATCATTGCGCCGTCCATGGTAGTTACCAGCACCTCGCGCGCGCTCCGTTCCGGCGTGTCGCGCAGTTCGCGCGGGTAGCGCACGCTCACGCCGAAGCGTTCCAGACCTTCCACCGTGGTGGTGACCATCTCGCCACCGAGCGCGGTGGCGATGACATCCTGCAATTCGCCGACGGTCAATCCGTAGCGCGCAAGCTGAAGCCGGTCCGGCTCGATGTCGAGGTAGTAGCCGCCGGTGATGCGTTCGGCGAAGGCGCTGGAAGTTCCCGGAACCTTGCGCACCACGGCCTCGATCTCGCGCGCCAGCCGCGACAGTTCGTTGAGATCCTTGCCGAATACCTTGATACCGACCGGCGTGCGAATGCCGGTGGAGAGCATGTCGATGCGCGCCTTGATCGGCATGGTCCACGAGTTGGCCACGCCGGGGAACTGCATCGCACGGTCCATCTCGGCGATCAGCTTGTCCACCGTCATGCCGGGGCGCCAGTCGCGTTCCGGCTTGAGGTTGATCACCGTCTCGAACATCTCCAGCGGCGCCGGG
>DATDDB010000104.1:0-17580 GCA_036524005.1 Gallionellaceae bacterium
TGGTCGTGCGGGCTGACGACGGCATACATTTCACGCCCTTGGGGTTGCGCCTCATCAGCGCGCGCGTGGAAGAGATGATCAGGAAGCAGGAATAATTGTGACGATAGGTTTTAACGGGCCCAGGCCCAGGCTGTTGAGGTATGGGTACGCAGTATTCTCATTGGCAACTGCGCTGTTTCTCGACGACGCTGTAGCACAGGAGGTTTATGTCCCGGCCGGTCCTCCACCGGGCGAATTGCAATGCCCTCCGCTCAAGCACCATCACAAGAACAAGCATAAACAGCGCAAACACAACACCGAAGCCATGGAGCCGCCGGACATCGAGGATCTGGACGGCCTGCACATGCAAGGCGAGATCCAGCCGCAGGAAGTGGCCATGAACGAACGCGGCAAGGCCGATGCGACCCGGCCATTGGCGATTGCGCTGTGGGGGGACAGCCATACCGCCTCGAATTACTTTTCCGAAGAGATTGTGCGCGCCCTCGGATTCGCGCCGGACAAGGTGTTGCCCACTTTCATTCCGCCTGACATGGATCGTTTGGGTGTGCGCCTGCCGATACGCAAGCATTGCCAAGGCGATGGCTGGAGTTTTGAATATGCCTATGCTTCCAGGCAGACCGGTGGCGCGTACACCAAGGGCCTGGTCAATCTGAAGAGCCATGTTTCCGGCAGTTATCTGTGGGTGGATTTTCGCGCCCACTCGCAAGCCCCAAACCTGAGCTCCCTTGACATTCTGTTCGCGCCGCCAGGCGCAGGCGACAAACCTCTGGTGGCTATCCGTGTGGATGACGGGGCGGAACAATTCGTTTCATTGGAACAGGGCGGTGAGGGTGTCATCCATCTTCGTTCCGACCAGCCGATGGCCACCATCAAGCTGCGGCTGGTGGCCGGCACCCTGATGTTGCAGGGATTTGTCCCGCACTACGTGGAAAAGCCCGCCGTATTCATGGATACCTTCAGCATCCCCGGCTCCACGGTGCGCGGCTGGAAATGGCTGGATACCGATTACCTCAAGGCCAGGGACAATGGCGTCGCGTATGACCTGGTAATGTTCGAATACGGCACCAACGAAGGCAACGATAGAGGCCTGGACCTCAACAAGTACGCGGCCGACCTGCGCGCCAGCCTGCAAAACATGCGCCAGGTGTACCCCGGCGCGCTGTGCGTGCTGATCGGGCCGCCGGATCGCGGCGTGCTGGTGAAGCGCAAGCGCGGGAAAAGATACCGCAACGTCAAGCCTGCCAAGACCGACCTGCTGAAGTATTCCCTGATCCATCGCAAAATCAGCGACATCCAGCATGCCGTCGGTGAGGAATATTCCTGCGCCTTCTGGAACTGGCAGGACGCGATGGGCGGTCCGGGCAGTTCCTACCAGTGGCTGCACCACTCGCCGGCGCTGATGGGCAGGGACATCACCCACATGACCGTCACCGGGCTGCAGCTCAGCGCGCGCAGGTTCGCAGAGGACGCCAAGCTGACCAAATACCTGCATATCGGCGAGTGATCCGCCGGAGGCGGCCGCTACTTGAGTATGGTCACCTTGTCCCCGGCCTTGACATGCTGGTACAGGAAGTCGATGTCCTCATTGTTCAGGGCGATGCAGCCCCAGGTCCAGTCCGATTGCGAGCCGCCGCCGTGGATATAGATCGCCCCGCCCATGCGCGTGTTCTGCGGCGGCATGCGGTGCTGGCGGATGGCCTGCACGATGGCCGCATATTCCTTTTTTGAAATCAGCTTGGCGCGCAGGCCCGCCTGCGCGTCATCCACATTGGGGTAGCTTACGCCCAGCGAAAGGTGGAAGCTGCTGTTCGGATTCTTGTGCGCAATGTAGTAGACCCCTTCCGGAGTCTTGCCGTCGCCCTGTTCCAGCTTGGGCCCGGTTGGTGTGAAGCCCAGGCTGACCTTGAAATCGCGCGTGACGGTTCCATCGGTATAGGTGAGGCTGCGCTTTTCCTTGTGCACGAGCAATTCGGCGGCGGTCGCCTGCCTGGTGGCTGGCGGGAAAATGAGCAGGGCGGAAAGGAGTACTGCAAAATGTCTGGCCATCAGCGCCGTATCTCAGACAAGTTCTGGTCATGAATAATACAGCATTTTGTATATGTTGCGCGCGCACTGTTTTTGTTGCTTGCGGCAAAGGTTGGTATGATTCCGCTTTCATAGCGTAACACCTGCCGTTAACCACATGAAACTGGCCATAGCACAAATCAATTGTACCCTGGGCGACCTGGCGGGCAATTCCGCGAAGATACTCGAATACGCCGCGCGCGCGCGCGCGCAGGGGGCCGCGCTGATGCTGGCGCCCGAGCTGGGCTTGTGCGGCTATTCGCCCGAAGATCTGCTGCTGCGCGACGGGTTTTATGAGGCCTGTGATGCAGCCCTGCAGGACTTGGCGCGGCAGGGGCAGGGCATAGCCGTGGTGGTGGGGCCTCCGCTCGCCGCCGATGGCGAGCGCTATAACGCCGCCTCGGTGCTGAAGGACGGCGCAATCATCGCCACCTATCGCAAGCACGACCTGCCCAACGACAGCGTGTTCGACGAGGCGCGCTATTTCAAGGCGGGCCAGGAGGCCTGTGTATTCGAACTGGAAGGGATCAGGTTCGGCATCAATATCTGCGCCGATATCTGGGAGCGCGGGGCCGCGGAAATCGCGCGCGATGCGGGGGCGCAGGTTCTGCTAGTGCCGAATGCCTCGCCCTACCATCTCGACAAGCACCTGACGCGCTACAGCGTGGCGCGCGAACGCATCGCCGAAACCGGCCTTCCCCTGGTGTATGGCAACATGGTGGGCGGGCAGGACGAACTGGTGTTCGACGGCGGCTCGTTCGTGATGGACGGCGAAGGCACGCTCACCCACTGTTTCGCTGCTTTCGAGGAGCAGCTGTGCCTGCTGGAATTGCACGATGCGAAACCTGTGCCGGGCGTGGTGGCGGCGGATTTGCCGCCGGTGGAGAATATCTACCGCGCGCTGTGCCTGGGGGTGAAGGATTACATCACTAAGAACAACTTTCCCGGCGTGCTGCTCGGGCTCTCCGGCGGCATCGACTCCGCGCTCACGCTGGCCGTGGCGGTGGATGCGCTGGGGGCGGACAGGGTGCGCACGGTGATGATGCCATCACCCTACACCGCGCAGATCAGCCTGGACGATGCAGCGGAGATGGCGCGCATCCTCGGCGTGCGCTACGATGTGCTGGACATCAAGCCCGCGTTCGACGCCTACCTGGCGACCCTGGCGAAACAGTTCGAGGGGCTGGCGCCGGACACCACCGAGGAAAACATCCAGGCGCGCATTCGCGGCAACCTGCTGATGGCGCTGTCGAACAAGACGGGTTATCTGGTGCTGACCACCGGCAACAAGTCGGAAATGACCGTGGGCTATTGCACGCTTTACGGCGACATGGCGGGCGGATTTGCCGTGCTCAAGGATGTCAGCAAGACCTGGGTGTACCGGTTGTCGAGCTACCGCAATACTCTGGGGCGGGTGATCCCGGAGCGCATCATTACGCGCGCGCCCAGCGCCGAGTTGCGCCCCAATCAGACCGACCAGGACAGCCTGCCGCCCTATGATGTGCTGGACGGCATCATGGCCTGTTATGTGGAAAACAACCAGTCCATACCCGAGATCGTGGCGCAGGGCTTTGCCGAAACCGATGTGCGGCGTGTGGTGAAACTCATCCGCATCGCCGAATACAAGCGCCGCCAGGCCCCGGTGGGCGTACGCATCACCGGGCGCGGCTTCGGCAAGGACTGGCGCTATCCCATCACTGCGCGTTACCAGGACGACTACTAGACGTGGGACTTTTCTTCTGGAGAAAAAAGGCCGCGCCCAGCCAGCAAGGCGGCGTGGAGCGCCTGTGGCACAGCCAGTTCCGCCTGGCCTGGGAGTCGCTGTGCCGCCTGCCTGCACTCTCGCGCTGGCCGGTGCGCCAGGTACTGCTCAAGCAGATCTATTTCACCGGTATCGAGTCGGTGGCGGCGATAGGCGTTGTCGGATTCCTGGTGGGGCTCATCGTCATCACCGAACTGAACAACCTGGTAGGTAGCAATGCGGCGGTGACCAACAAGGTGCTGATCTGGGTGGTGGTGCGCGAGCTGGGTCCGCTGATCGCCGCGATCGTCATGGTCGGGCGCAGCAGTTCGGCCTTTGCCAGCGAGTTGTCCACCATGGTGATCAACGGCGAGGTCAAAAGCCTGCGCCGCATGGGCATCTCGCCCTTGTCCTACCTGGTCATGCCGCGCGTGCTGGGTATGACGCTGGCCGGGGTCACCCTGGCGTTCTATTGCCAGATCGTCGCGCTCGGAACCGCCTGGACCGTTACGGCGTTGCACCACAATATCCTGCTGCGCGACGAGATTTCCGGCTTTTTCGAGATCATCGGCTACCGCGAGATTGTCGCCACACTGGTGAAGAGCGCCATTTTCGGCATGCTGGTGGCGGTGGTCGCCGCATACCACGGTCTGCGCGACAAGAGCGCGATGACCGAGGTGCCGCAGGCCGTATCGCAGGCCGTGATCCGCAGCCTGCTGGCGGTGTTCGTGGCCGACGGCGTGATCACGGTATTGGTGTATTGAAATGGGCCCCGTTCTGCAATTTTCCGGCGTGAATTGCGGTAAAATCAGCGCATTGACGTTCGCGCTGGAGGCGGGCGAGATCGGGGTGTTGCGGATGGCGGCCAAAGAAGAAAAGTCTTCCGTCATCGAGCTGGCGGTGGGCGAGCGCGCACCGGATGCCGGCACGATCAGTCTGGACGGCGCGCCGCTGGATGCAGCGCCTCCCGGCAGCATAGGCTGGGTGCCGGAGGGCGGCGGGCTGATCAGCAACCTCAAGGCATGGGAGAATGTGACGCTGCCGCTGTGGTATCACGGCAAGCGCCGCGTCGCGGCGGCAGAGGAAACGGCCGCACGCTGGCTGGCTGCACTGGGAGTGGCAGAGGATGCCATGGCGGAATTCATGGCCAGCCCGCCAGGACGCCTGTCCACGCAGGAGCGGAAAAGGGCAGGACTGTTGCGTGGCTTGCTGCTGGCACCGCGCGTGCTGGTGGTGGATGCCGCGCTGTTCAACGGCCTGACGCAGGTTGCCAAAGCATCCTGGCCGGCCGCGCTGGAATTGCTCGCAAAAGAAGGCAGCAGCGTGCTGGTGGTGTCGGTTGAGGGCGATACTTCGCTGCATTGGAAAATAATAGGGTGAAGCGCACATGACTTTACTGGCAGACAAGGATGAACGTTTCAAGGGACTGTTCATCAAGGTTTCCATCTTCGTGCTGCTGGCGGTGATCGGCATTGCATTGAATTTCCTGTATGCCGCGCTGCGACAGGGCCTGTTCCTGCAAAAAACCCCGGTATATTTTGTCGCGCCGACCAGCCAGGACATCCATGAGGGCATGGCGGTCAAGCTCAGCGGCTTCAAGATCGGCACGGTGAAATCCATGACCCTGAACGACATGGCGCAGACCCGCGTGGAATTGCAGATCGAAGAACGCTACATGCACTTCCTCAAGGAGGATGCGGAAGTCACGCAGGGCCGCGAGGGGGTGATCGGCGATACCGTGCTTGCGGTTTCGCGCGGCTCCGAAAATAAGCCGCCGTTGCATGCGGGCGACGAGATCAAGTATGTCCAGAGCGGCGGACTGGAGCAGATCACCCAGGACTTGCGTGCGCATCTGTTCCCCGCGATTGCCGACATGAGCAAGCTGCTGCACGACGTAAACGATCCGAACGGCGATATCCGTCAAACATTGCGGAACCTGCGCGAACTGACCGCCGGAATGAACGGTACACGCGAGAAACTGGACCGGATGCTGGAGCATAGCGATGCGCTCGTCGTCAACGATGTGCGCCCCATGGTGCAATCTCTGAACAAGAGCGCGGCGAAACTGGAACAGGACTTTCCGCAGTTGATGGACAAGGCCAGGCGCACGTTTGAGAGCCTGGAAAAGAGCAGTGCGACGGTGCGCACCATGCTGGAAACTTCCGGCCCGCAGGTTTCCGGGCTGGTGGGCGAGAGCCGCGAACTGGTGAACGGCGCGCGCAAGACCGTGGATTCGCTCAACAACAGCTGGATGTTGCGCTCGGGCATTCCGCCCGAGCAGCAAGGGCCGGTCAAGATGGACAGCGGCGATTGAACGAAATGACTGAAACGATGAAACGGGCCTTGCTGCTAAGCTTGCCGCTGCTCCTGCTGTCCGCTTGCGGCGGCACCGCGCCCCCCAAGCCACCCGCAGTGGTGGAGCGCGCCAGCAATGCCGACCGCGAAGCCAAGCGCGCCCTGCGCGATGGCGACCTGATGGTTGCGCGCAACCTGTTCGAACAATCGCTGCGCCTGCAGCAATCGCTGGATAATCTTCCCGGCGTGGCAACCGCCTCCATCAACCTTGCCTCGGTCCAGCACAAGATGAATAACGATGAGGCGGCGCTACGCCTGCTCGACGGTGTGATGGAACCAGGCACCCCTTATCCCGCCGATTTGCGCGCCGCGGCGGCTTTTCGCAAGGCGGTGATCCTGGTGGACGGCGCGAGCAAGAGTGCGCCGGCCGCGGTGGAGGCGGCCGAACAACGCTGCGGCAAATCCTGTGAATTTACGCCGGGACTCTACAACCTGCGGGCGCGCATGGCGCTGGCCGCAAAGGACTATGCCCCGGCCGCCGGTTTTGCCAAGAGCGCAGCTGATGCTGCTGGCGACAACAAGGAAGAGCTGGCCAATGCCCGTCGCAATGCCGCCGCCGCTGCACATGCTCTGGAGCAGCCCGGCCAGGCGCTGGAGCACTATCTCGCCGCGCTGGAACTGGACAAGCAACTCGCGTTGCCCAGGCGCATCGCCGAAGACCTGGAAGGCGTATCCAGGGCGCTGGAAAAACTGGGACGCAAGGACGAAGCGGCTTCCTACGCGCGCCGCGCAGCGGCGTCACGGGACGCGGCAGGCGCCGGGGCGCGCTGAGCATGGACAAAACCGTTTTGCGCTATACTGCGGGCTATTGAATACGGGGTAACCGAACATGAAAAAAATCGAAGCCGTCATCAAACCATTCAAGCTGGAAGAGGTGCGTGAAGCCCTGTCTGCGCTGGGCGTCAGCGGCCTGACCGTCACCGAGGTGAAGGGGTTCGGCCGCCAGAAGGGACATACCGAGCTGTACCGCGGCGCCGAATACGTGGTGGACTTCCTGCCCAAGGTCAAGGTCGAGGTGGTGGTTTCCGCCAAAATGCTGGATGCTGCGGTGGACGCCATCGTGAAAGCTGCGCACACCGGCAAGATCGGCGACGGCAAGATCTTCATTACCCCGGTGGAACAGGTCATCCGCATCCGCACCGGCGAAACCGGCGAATCGGCTATCTGAAACAGGCCGCCTGCTGCGGCTGAGCCATAATCAAAAAGCCCGGCATGCCGGGCTTTTGATTTCCTAGTGCGTCCACACTACCCGCAACAGGTTCTGTTCCGGGTTGTAGTGGAATTCCAGCTTTCCCTGATAGGCGCGGTGCAAGGCATCGCCTATCATGCGGGCGAGGTGGATGTCGGTAGTGCTCACGACCGACATGCCGTTCTTTTCCTCCATTGCCATGATGCGCTTCAGCGGGTGCTCTTCGCGCTCACGCTTTTCCTCGTTCTGTACCAGGCGCATGATTTCGTCGCGGTGTGCCACGAAGAAGGAGCCGGACAGGGTGACATACCCCGCGGGATAATGATCGTGGATGCGCAGGCAGGCCGGGCAGGTATGCTTCATTGCGCCCTCGGGCGCAGACATCCATTGCCAGCGGCCCTGGTGAAACACCGCCTTGCATGTGGGGCAGACAGTGGGTTCGTGCAGCTTGCCCTTGATCTTGTAAGAATCGTGCACCTGTTCCTGCAACAGGCGGTCACGGCGTATGGGATGGAAACCGACTGGAATGGCAGGATGGGTCATGATAGCCTCCATATTTCATGTTCGGTATGGGAAAGCCGCGTTCGCCCAGCATGCAGTCCACCGTGGCGATGCTTTCCTGCTTCATTTGCTTTCCTTATATGAAAACGCTAGCATTTGCCGGAAGGACGGTCTGTTGGCTTGCCAACATTAGCGGTGGGCCTTGAATGTTGGCACATCCGCATTTAACAGGGTGGTAATGTTTATTGCCGGGTGGTACATTAGAACCGAAGCTGGGTCATCCAAATGAAAAAAATATTGCACAGCAAGACCACGCTGCTTGAGCCCGCGCAGTTGTACAAGCACTGCGATCCCGCACACCTGAACTTCAAAACCACGGCTGACATTGAGGCTTTGCCTGAACTCATCGGGCAGGCGCGCGCGCTGGAGGCGATCCGCTTAGGCGTCTCCATCCGCAGCGACGGCTACCATGTATTCTTACTGGGCCCGGCCGGGGCCGGGCGCTATTCGCTGGCCACCCGGGAACTGCAGAGGCGGGCGGCGTCGGAGCCTTCTCCCCGGGACTGGTGTTACGTCAATAACTTCGAGGCCCCGCACAAGCCGCAGGCCATCAGCCTGCCGACCGGACGCGGCGAGCAATTCCAGCGACACATGCACCAGTTCGTCGGGGAATTGCGCAGCGTGATTCCGGCCGCGTTCGAGAGCGACGAATACCACAGCCGCATCGAAGCATTGAACGAGGACTTCAAGCGCCGCCAGGAAGATGCGATCGAGGATTTCGGCAAGCTGGCGCGCGACAAAGGCATAGGCCTGATCCAGACGCCGACCGGCTTCGCGCTGGCTCCGCTCAAGAACGACGAAGTCATCACGCCGGACGAATTCGACAAGCTGCCGGAAGAAGAGCAACAGAAGTTCAAGCAGGAGATCCGCGAACTCGAGGAGCAACTGCACAAGATTGTCCACCATTTCCCGCGCTGGCGGCGCGAGCACCACGCGCGTATCCGCGAATTCAACCGCGAAACCATCGGGCTGGCGGTGGGACATCTCGTCGAGGAGTTGCGCGCCCACTATGCGGACTTGCCGGAAGTCCAGAAATACCTGGACGCCACACAGGCTGACCTCATCGAAAACGCCGGGGAGTTGCACGAACCGGCCTCCTCGGAGGGCCTGGAGGGAGTGGCTACGGCCACACCGCTGCAGCGCTACCAGGTCAATCTGATCATCAAGGATGGCACATCACCCGGCGCGCCGGTGGTGTACGAAGACCATCCAACCTACCAGAACCTGATCGGGCGCATCGAGCATATTTCGCACATGGGCACGCTGGTGACCAATTTCACCCTGATCAAGCCGGGTGCGCTGCACCGCGCCAACGGCGGCTACCTGATCCTGGATGTCGCCAAGCTGCTGATGCAGCCCTATGCTTATGAAGGGCTGAAACGCGCGCTCCAGACGCGCGAGATACGCATCGAGTCGCTGGGCGAATACTTCGGACTGGCCAGCACCCTTTCGCTGCAGCCGCAGCCCTTACCGCTGGATGTGAAGCTGGTGCTGTTCGGCGAGCGCATTTTCTACTATCTGCTCTACCAGCTTGATCCCGACTTTGCCGACCTGTTCAAGGTGGCCGCAGATATCGAGGATGAGGTGGAGCGCAATCCTCAAAACAGCATGCTATATGCGCGCATGATCGCTGCCCTGGTGAGCAAGCACAAACTGCGCCCCTTCAGTCAGCTGGCTGTGGCGCGCCTGATCGAGCAGGGCTCGCGCCTGGCGGGGGATTCCTCCAGACTGGCCACGTATGTACGCAGTCTGAAGGACTTGATGATCGAGTCGGAACATTTTGCCCATTCCGCAAACCGCGAAGTCGTGGCCCCGGAGGACGTACAGCATGCAATAGACGCGCAAATTTACCGTGCCAGCCGTTTGCACGAAGACATGCGCCGGCAGATACTCGATGGCACCATACTGATCGATACCGATGGCGCACAGGCCGGTCAAGTGAACGGCCTGGCCGTGATTTCCCTGGGTGGCCACATGTTCGCCCAGCCGTCGCGCATCACCGCCACCACCCGCCTGGGCGAGGGCAACGTGGTGGATATCGAGCGCGAGGTGGAGCTGGGCGGAGCGATACATTCCAAGGGCGTGCTGATCCTGACCTCGTTCCTTGCCGCGCGCTATTCCCATAGCACCCCGCTGTCGCTCAATGCCAGCCTGGTGTTCGAGCAGTCCTACGGATCGGTGGAAGGAGACAGCGCCTCCATGGCGGAATTGTGCGCGCTGCTCTCGGCACTGTCCGGGCTGCCCATCAAGCAGGGGCTTGCGATCACCGGATCGGTCAACCAGTACGGGCAGGCGCAGGCGATAGGCGCGGTGAACGAGAAAATAGAGGGCTTCTTCGACGTATGCAAGGCGCGCGGGTTGACCGGTGAGCAGGGGGTGCTGATCCCTGCTGCCAATGTAAAACACCTGATGCTGCGCAACGACGTGGTGCAGGAGGTGCGCGCCAAGCGCTTCTTCATTCATGCCGTGGAAAACGTGGACCAGGCCATCGAATTGCTGACTGGCGTGGTTGCCGGCGAACCGGATGCCGAAGGCAATGTGCCAGAAGGTTCGGTGAATTACCTGGTTTCTGCGCAACTGCTGCTGCTTTCGCAAATGCGCAGGGAATACGGCCGCCGCCGCACTGGAGCAAGAAGTGCGGCCGCACGCACGCCACAGGGAAAGAAAAAGGAAGCGCCTAAGCCGAAAAAGAGTTAGTCACATGCAGGAGGCATCATGGCTATCATCGGTATCGATCTGGGTACATCCAATTCCGCAGCAGCCGTGCTGCGCGGCGGCAGGCCGGTCATCATACCCAGCGCAGAAGGCGTCAGCCTGGGCGGCAAGGCTTTCCCCAGCTATGTGGCAGAGGCGGCTGACGGGCAACTGATCGTCGGCGAACCGGCGCGGCGCCAGGCCGCCGCCAACCCGGAGGGCACCACCACTGCCTTCAAGCGGCGCATGGGCAAGCGCGAAAAGATACGCCTGCGCACCCATGAATATTCCCCGGAGCAGCTTTCCGCCTTCCTGCTGCAGAAAATCAAGCGTGACGCAGAGGCCTTCCTCGGCGAGCCGGTCGGCAAGGCGGTGGTCACGGTTCCCGCCTATTTCGACGACAACCAGCGTTCCGCCACCAAGGATGCCTGCCGCATCGCCGGTCTGGAAGTGGTGCGTCTGGTCAACGAACCCACCGCCGCAGCGCTCGCCTATGGCCTGGACCGCCTCGGGCAGGAAATGCGCATCGCGGTGATCGATTTCGGCGGCGGCACGCTGGACGTGACCATCATGGAATTCGGCAAGGGCGTGTTCGAGGTGAAGGCCACCAGCGGCGATACGCAGTTGGGCGGCACCGACATGAACCAGAAGCTGTTCGAGCACCTGATCGGGCGGTTCCGGAACGAGTCCGGCGTTGACCTGGGGAAAGACGACAAGGCCTGCGCGCGCCTGATGGAGGCGGCGGAAATGGCGAAAATCGAACTGACCACCACCTCCTCCACCCACATCAGCCTGCCCTATATCGCCGCGGTCGCGGGCGAACCGAAACACCTGGAAATGGACCTGACGCGCACCGACCTGGAGCGCGTGGTTCGGCCCATCATCGAACGCTGCCGGGCTCCGGTGGAGCAGGCGCTGCGCGATGCGGGCATCGCGCCGGACAAGGTGGACAAGATCGTGTTCGTCGGGGGACCGACGCGCATGCCCAGCGTGCGCAGCTATTTCGAGGGCATATTCGGCAAGAAATCCGAGTCCGGAGTGGATCCCATGGAATGCGTGGCCTCGGGTGCTGCGATCCAGGCGGGCGTGCTCTCGGGCGAGGTGGGCGACATTGTGCTGGTGGACGTGACCCCGCTCACATTGGGCGTGGAAACCCTGGGCGGTGTTGCCACCGCGCTGATTTCGCGCAACACGCCGGTGCCGGTGAAAAAGACGGAAAACTTCACCACTGCTGCCGACATGCAGACCAGCGTCACCATCCACGTGTTTCAGGGCGAACGGCCCATGTCCAGCGACAACGTCAGCCTGGGCGAATTCAATCTGGACGGCCTGCCGCCGGCTCCGCGCGGCATGCCCAAGATCGAGGTAACCTTCGATATAGACGCGAATGGCATCCTCAATGTCACCGCCAAGGACACCGCCACCGGCAAGAGCCAATCCATCCGCATCAGCGGCTCTACCCGCCTGAAGGAGGAAGACAAGAAGCGCATGATCCAGGAAGCCGAGCGCCATGCCGAGGAAGACAAGCAGCGGCGCGAGGAAGCGGACAAGCTGAACAGCGCGGATTCGGTCTGCTACGAGGCCGAGCGCCTGCTGGCGGAATTCTCCGAAAAGATCACCGCCGACATGAAGGGCAAGATCGAGGCGGCGCTGCGCGAAGCGCGCGGGGCGCTGGCCAAGCGCGACGTGGCCGCGGCCACCGAGAAGGCCGACGCCCTGCGCAAGCTGCTCAAGGAAGCGGGCGTTGCCATCTATGCGCAGCAGCCAGGTGCGGGCGTTTATAGCCACACGCCTTATGCCAAGCCTGAAACGGGCGCGGGATCAGGCGAACGCGTAGTGGATGCACAGTTCCGCGAGACCAAGTAAGCGTTGTTTCGTACGCGGCGAAAGGAGAACGCCATTTCCGATGCAAAGCGCGATTACTATGAAGTGCTTGGCGTATCCCGCGACGCGGACGAAAAGGCGATCAAGGATGCGTTCCGCACGCTCGCGCTGAAGTATCATCCGGACCGCAACAAGGAGGACGGCGCCACCGAGCGCTTCAAGGAAATCGCCGAGGCTTACGCTGTCCTTTCCGACCCGAAAAAGCGTGCGGAGTACGATAACCGGGGATTTGCGGGCGTGTCCGGATTCTCGCCAGAAGACCTGTTCGGCGGCATCAATTTCGGCGACATATTCGGCGGCAATGATCTTGGGTTTGGCGGCGGGCTGTTCGAACAGTTCTTCCGCCGCCGCGCGGGACCGCACCGGGGCAGGGACATCGAGATCGAACTGGTTGTTCCGCTGGCCAGGATAGCGCTGGGCGGCGAGGAGTCCGTGCGCTTCGGGCGCGAGGCGGTATGCGACGAATGCGGCGGCAGCGGAGCGGCCAGGGGCACACAACCCAAGCCCTGCGCTGCATGCCACGGCAGCGGGAGGCTGACCCAGAGTCACCGCGAGGGCCGCGGCAATGTGTTCATCCAGCAGGTCAGCGTGTGCCCGGTCTGCCATGGCCGGGGTGTGGTCATCGAGCACCTGTGTCCCGCGTGTGCGGGCAGCGGCAAGGCCGAGCGCGAGGAATCGCTTGCGGTCACCATTCCACCGGGCATCGAGGATGGCGTGGCGCTGAAAATACCTGGCAAGGGCGAGGCAAGCGCTGACGCGGGCGGCAGGCCGGGCGATCTGTATGTGGTGGTGCGCGCCGCGCCGGATTCCCGCTTTGCGCGCTCTGGCGCAGACCTGTGGCGGGAGGAGACGATCTCGATACCCGACGCGGTGCTGGGAACCTCGCTCTCCGTGCCGACGCTGGAATCCGAGGCCAGCGTGACCATCCCGCCGGGCACCCAGCCCGATGCGGTGCTGCGCCTGCACGGCAAGGGACTGCCGCGATTCCAGGGCAGGGGGAACGGAGATATTTACCTCAGGGTGAAGGTGCATGTGCCGGAGCGGCTTTCATCCAGCGAACGCGAGTTATATGACAGGCTGCGTTCGCTCGCCCGGTAAGGATGGGGAGCATGAAGCGCTATGAGCATTTCGCGCATGAGGCCGACATCGGCGTGCGCGGCTTGGGTGCAAGTTGCGCGGAGGCGTTCGAGCAGGCCGCGCTGGCCCTGACCGCCATCGTCACCGACCCGGCCGGGGTTGCGCCCATGGAGAAGGTCGAATTGAGCTGCGAAGCGCCCGATGCCGAGCTGCTGCTGACGGACTGGCTCAATGCGCTGATCTACGAAATGGCAGTGCGCCATATGCTGTTTGGGCGCTACGAAGTTGCGATTTCGGGCAACACCCTGCGCGGCGCGGCGTGGGGCGAGGCGGTGGATGCGGCGCGTCACCTTCCCGTAGTGGAACCCAAGGGCGCGACCTACACCGGCCTCTCGGTGCGCAACGAGAACGGTGCCTGGGTTGCAGAGTGCGTGGTGGATGTATGAACGCGGAGTCATTTGCTGGTCCACGAAAAACACGAAAGGCACGAAAACGTGTGCGCCTCAATTGGGGGTAATGGCGCTTTGGAGGCTGTTTCTCATGCCGGCATTGTTGGTGAAGCATTTCGTGTTGTTCGTGGACGAGCGGCTTATTTCGATCGAAAGGCAAACATGAACCTTGCCGGATTCGAACGCATCACCGATTTCGAGTGGCGGCTTGCACCCGCCGGCGCGATGCGCGTGCCCGCCGTCATCTATGCCGACGAAGCGCTGCTGCGCGCCATGGACGACAAGGTGCGCGAGCAGGCATGCAACGTCGCCATGCTGCCCGGCATCGTGCGCGCCTCTTACGCCATGCCCGATGCGCACTGGGGCTACGGCTTTCCCATCGGCGGCGTGGCGGCGTTCGATCCTGCGGAAGGGGGCGTGGTTTCCGCCGGGGGGGTGGGTTTCGATATTTCCTGCGGCGTGCGCTGCCTGCATACCGGACTGAAGACGGGCGACCTCACCGCCAAACAGTCCGCGCTGGCGGATGCGCTGGCGCGCGCCATCCCCGCCGGGGTCGGCAGCACCGGCAATTTGCGGCTCACCGGCCGTGAGATGGATGCCATGCTGAAGGGCGGGGCGCGCTGGGCAGTGGAGCGCGGCTACGGCAGCGATGCCGACCTGGAGCGCATCGAGGAGGGCGGCTGCATGGCGGGTGCCGCACCCGAACAGGTGTCGGACCATGCCAAGCAGCGCCAGCGCGACGAGATGGGCACCCTAGGTTCGGGCAACCACTACCTCGAAGTGCAGCGCGTGGCGGAAATATACGACGAAAAAATCGCAGCAGCCTTCGGCCTTGCGGTGGACGAAGTGGTCGTCAGCATCCACTGCGGCTCGCGAGGGCTGGGACACCAGATCGGCACCGAGTTCCTGAAGCAGATGGCGATGACTGCCGCGCGGCATGGCATAGCACTGCCCGACCGCGAACTGGCCTGCGCGCCCATCGAGTCCGATGTCGGAAGCCGTTACCTGGGGGCAATGCGTGCCGCGATCAACTGTGCGCTGGCCAACCGTCAGATTCTGACCCAGCTGGTGCGCGAAGTTTTCGCGGAAATCTTGCCGCGTGGGCATTTGCCGCTGCTGTACGATGTCTCGCACAACACTTGCAAGATCGAGGAGCACACGCTGGACGGGAAAACGCGCAGGCTCTTCGTGCACCGCAAGGGGGCGACGCGCGCCTTTGGCCCGGGCCATCCCGACATACCTCGTGCCCTGCGCGCGGCGGGCCAGCCGGTGCTGATCGGCGGCAGCATGGGGACCGCATCCTACATCCTTGCCGGCACCAAACGCGGCATGGAGCTGGCGTTCGGCTCGGCCTGCCACGGTGCGGGGCGCGCCATGAGCCGGCACGAAGCCACGCGCCGCTGGCACGGGCGGCAAGTCATCGATGAGCTCGCCATGCGCGGCATCCTGATCCGCAGCCCGTCCTGGCGCGGCGTTGCCGAAGAGGCGCCGGGCGCCTACAAGGACGTGAGCGCGGTGGTGGAGGCCGCCGACCTGGCGGGATTGGCCCGCAAAGTGGCGAAGCTGACGCCGCTTGTTTGCATAAAAGGGTGAAGCCATGGAACAAATCAAACCTGCCGAAAAAATCGTACCCCGCCCCGGCGATGTGCTGCTGGTGGTGGACGTGCAATACGACTTCCTGCCGGGTGGCGCCCTGGGCGTGGCGCGCGGGGACGAGATCATCCCGGCGCTCAACCGCTGCATGGCGCTGTTCAGCGCAAAAAAACTGGCGGTCTATGCCTCGCGCGACTGGCATCCGCCGGACCATATTTCGTTCCACGCGCAGGGCGGCCCGTGGCCCCCGCATTGTGTGGCCAACACGCACGGCGCGGCGTTTTCCCCGGAGCTCAAGCTGCCGCCGGGCACTGCGGTCATCAACAAGGCCGACACGCGCGAGCGCGAGGCCTATTCGGTGTTTGGCGGTACCGACCTTGACCGCCGCCTGAAGCAAGCCGGGGTGCGGCGCATATTCATCGGCGGGCTGGCCACCGACTACTGCGTGCTAAACACGGCGAAAGACGCGCATGCGCTGGGCTATGATTACTTCGTGCTCACCGATGCGGTGCGCGCGGTGGACGTTAAGCCGGGCGATGGCGAGCGCGCGCTGGAGGAGATGCGCCGCCTCGGGGCGCACCTGATTGTTTCCGGAGCGCTGTCAGAATGAACAGCGAAACCAGCCTGCTGCTGACCGACCTCTACCAGCTCACCATGCTGCAGGGCTATTTCGAGCGCGGCATGACACAGACCGCCGCCTTCGAATTCTTCGCGCGCAAGCTGCCGCGCGGCCGCAATTTCCTGGTGGCTGCGGGATTGGCACAGGTGCTGGAGTTTCTCGAGCAGGCGCGCTTCACGCCGCAGGAGCTGGACTGGCTGCGCGGCACCGGGCGCTTCTCCGCTGATTTCATGGAGTGGCTCGCCACATGGCGCTTCGAGGGCGAGGTGGATGCGATGCCCGAGGGCACGCTATGCTTTCCCAATGAGCCGCTGCTGCGCGTGGTGGCCCCCCTGCCGCAGGCGCAGCTGATCGAGACGCGCATCATCAACCTGCTGCATTTCCAGACGCTGATCGCCTCCAAGGCGGCACGCTCGTCGCTGACGGCGCCAGGCAAGCTGCTGGTGGATTTCGGACTGCGCCGCGCGCATGGCGCGGAGGCCGGGCTGCTGGCGGCGCGCGCCGCCTATCTTGCCGGTTTTTCCGGCACGTCCACGGTGCTTGCCGGGCAGCGCTTCGGCATTCCCCTGTTCGGCACCATGGCGCACTCATTCGTGCAGGCTCACACCTCGGAAGAAAATGCGTTCCGTGACTTTGCCCACGCCCAGCCGGACAATGTCGTGCTGCTGATCGATACCTACGATACTGAAGCCGCTGCACGCAAGGTGGCAGGGCTGGCGCGCGAGCTGGCAGGTGAGGGTATCGCGATCAAGGGCGTGCGCCTGGACAGCGGCGACCTTGCGCAACTGGCGCGGCTGGTGCGAAAAATCCTGGATGACGGTGGCTTGCAGACGACCACCATATTCGCCAGCGGGGATCTCGATGAGTACCGGCTGCGCGATCTTCTGGCACAGGGCGCACCGATAGACGGCTTCGGCATCGGTACGCGCCTGGATACATCCGCTGATGCACCCTATCTCGACTGTGCCTACAAGCTTCAGGAATATGCCGGAAAGCCGAGGCGCAAGCGCTCCATGGGCAAGGCGACCTGGCCCGGGCGCAAACAGGTGTGGCGCAGCTACGACGAGCATGGGTGCATGGCGGGCGATGTCATCAGTCTCGAGCACGATGAGCAGCCTGGCGAGAAATTGCTGGTGTGTGTGATGCGCGGCGGCAAGCGGCTGATGCCCCAGCCCACCTTGCAGGAGGTGCGCGAACGCACCTTGCACAATTTGCGCCAATTGCCTGCAAGTATGTCATCACTGGAAGAAGGCAGCGCCTATCCCGTGCTGATCGCCACCGCCCTGCGTGAACTCGCCGATGTCGTGGATGCCGAGGAGCAGGGCGGGAGCGAGCCGCAGCATTGAGCGCAGTT
>DATDDB010000105.1:0-6940 GCA_036524005.1 Gallionellaceae bacterium
AGGCGCGGATGCGGCCATAGCGCGCGGTGTTCTCGCCCAGGTAGGCCATGGTGGTTGCCTCCACCAGCGGCATCGAGGCGCTCCAGAAAAAGCTCATCAGCCCCAGCACCGGCAGCATGACCCAGAATTGCTCGGCGTAGAACACCCCCACATAGCACAGCACGCTGGTGAAGGCGGCCAGCTGCACCACCAATAACCTCTTCCCGGAATGGTCGGCCAGCCAGCCCCACAGCGCGGGCGCGAGCATGCGCATCACCGGCTGCACCGACATCAGCACGGCGATCTCCACCGCGCCGAAGCTAATGGACTGGAGGTACAGGCTCCAGTAGGGCGCAAACATGCCGACGAAGGCGAAGTAGAAGAAATAGAACCCGGCGATGCGCCAGTGGAAGTTGGTTGGCTGGTTCACGAGAGTTGGGACAAGAAAGAATGGCGAACTGCGCCTGTGCTGCACAGGTGGCATTATCGCATGCAACCACTGCTTGCGGCGCGCTTGCGAAGCGGGGCTAACCCATGGACAATGAAGGCACCAGGTTCGCCCGGCCATCAAGCAGAGGAATGTCCATGCAACTCAGTAGCGGCAGCAAGCGGATGGATGACCCTCGCGATGACGCCGGGTCGATATTTCATGTGCACAAGGTCACCAAGATCTACCGCATGGGCGAAGTCGAGGTGCATGCGCTGCGCGAAGTGACGGTTGACCTGTACCAGGGCGAATTCGCCGTGCTGCTGGGCGCCTCCGGCAGCGGCAAGTCCACGCTGCTCAATATCCTGGGCGGGCTTGACCGGCCCACCAGCGGCGAAGTGTATTACCGCGACCATGACCTGACCCGCGCGGACGAGGAGGGGCTCACCCGCTTCCGCCGCGAGCATGTGGGTTTCGTGTTCCAGTTCTACAACCTTATCCCCAGCCTGACCGCGCTGGAAAACGTGGCGCTGGTGACGGAAATCGCGGAACATCCCATTGACCCGGTGGAGGCGCTCGACCTAGTGGGCCTGGGCAACCGGCGCGACCACTTCCCCTCGCAATTGTCGGGCGGCGAGCAGCAGCGCGTCGCCATCGCGCGCGCGGTGGCCAAGCGCCCAGACGTGCTGCTGTGCGACGAGCCGACCGGCGCGCTCGACTACGCCACCGGCAAGCTGGTGCTGGAAGTGCTGGAGCGGGTTAACCGCGAACTGGGCACGATAACGGCGGTCATCACGCATAATGCCGCGATAGCCGGCATGGCAGACCGCGTCATCCGCATCAGCAGCGGGAGCATCGTCGAAGAGCGGGTCAATGCAAGCAAGCTCGCGCCTTCGGAAATCTCCTGGTGAGCGGCATCAAGTGAAGCCTACCAGCAAGATATTGTGGCGCGACCTCTGGCACCTGCGCGGCCAGGTGCTGGCCGCAGCATTGGTGGTGGCATGCGGCGTGGCGACGCAGATCACCATGCGCAGCGCCTACATCTCATTGAAGGCCGCGCAGGCCAGCTATTACGACAACTACCGTTTTGCCGATGTGTTTGCCCAGCTCAAGCGCGCACCCGAGGGGCTGGCCGATGACATGCGCGCGCTGCCGGGCGTGGCCGAGGTGCGCACGCGCGTGGTGGCGGACGTGACACTGGATGTTCCCGGTCTCACCGAACCCGCATCCGGCCGCCTGGTTTCGATCCCGGAACGGCAGCAGCCCATGCTGAACGATCTATACCTGAGAAGCGGGCGCTATATCGAGGCAACGCACCCGGACGAAGTGCTGATCAGCGAAGTGTTTGCCAAGGCCAACCGCCTCGACGTGGGCAGCAAGGTCGGCGCGATACTCAACGGCCGCTGGCGCGAGCTGACCGTGGTGGGCATCGCGCTTTCCCCGGAATACATCTACGAGGTCGGCCAGGGCATGCTGTTCCCGGACAACCGGCGTTTCGGCGTATTGTGGATGGGGCGCGATGCGCTCGCTGCGGCCTTCAGCATGCAGGGAGCGTTCAACGATGTTTCCCTGAAGCTCGCGGCGCAGGCGGACAAGGCCGAACTCATCGCCAGGCTCGACCAACTGCTGCTGCGTTATGGCGGCCTCAGCGCATACGGGCGCGAAGAGCAGCTGTCGAACCGCTTCCTGACCGACGAGCTGGGCGAGATCGAGATTTCCTCCACCTTCATTCCGGCCATCTTTCTGGCGGTGGCGGTGTTCCTGATCTACATCGTGCTGTCGCGTCTGGTGGTGATGCAGCGCATGCAGATCGGCCTGCTCAAGGCGTTCGGCTATGGCAACCGCAGCCTGGGGCTGCACTACCTGAAGTTCGCGCTGCTCACCGTGCTGGCGGGATTGCTGCCCGGCCTGCTGCTCGGGCTTTACCTGGGCGGGGCAACCACCGCCATGTACGCCGGCTATTTCCATTTCCCCCAGATGCCGCTGCTGGTCAGCCCGGCGGAGATATTCTGGGCCGTACTCATCAACCTGCTCGCGGCGTGTGCCGGGGCGATCGCCGCGGTGCGGCGCGTCGCGGCGCTGGCACCGGCGGAATCCATGCGCCCGGAAGCGCCGGCGAACTTCCGCGCCGGCCTGATGGAGCGTTCGGGTGCGGCGCAGTGGCTGCCGTCATCCTTGCGCATGATCGTCCGTAACGTGGCGCGCAGGCCATGGAAATCCGTGCTGTCCGTGCTGGGCATAGGCATGGCCGTGGGCCTGATGATGGTCGCGCGCTTCATCTTCGATGCGGTGGACCACATGATGTACGTGCAATTCAATCTGGTGCAGCGCCACGATGTCACGGTGCTGTTCCATGAGCCGCGCGCTGCGGGTGCGCTATACGAAATCCGGCGCCTGCCCGGCGTGCTGCGCGCCGAGCCGTTTCGTGCCGTCCCGGTGCGCCTGCGCCATGAGCACCGCAGCAAGAAGATCGAGGTGACCGGCCTGCCCGCAGACGGTGAGCTGCACCAGATCGTGGACAGCAAGCTGCACATCGTGCACCCACCGCCACAGGGGATATTGCTCACGCGCAAGCTCGGGCAGATGCTGGGCGTGCGCGCAGGGGACCAGGTGACGCTCGAGGTGCTGGAAGGCGAAAGGCAGGTGCGCGAGGTGACGGTTGCCGGCCTGTCGGAAGAGCTGATCGGCATCGGCGCCTACATGGACGCAAGCACGCTCGCCAGCCTGCTCGGTGAAGATAACCTGGTCTCCGGCGCCTACCTCAGCGTGGACCCCGCCCATGCCGAAGAATTGTACGGCCGGCTCAAGCGCATGCCGGCGGTGAGCGGCGTGGCGATACGCGGTGCCATGATCGAGAGCGTGGACGACATCATCAACCGCACCTTCAAGATCGTCAGCATCATCGAGATCCTGTTTGCCGCAGTCATCGTGGGGGGCATGGTATACAATAGCGTGAGAATCGCGCTGTCCGAGCGCGGCAACGAGTTGGCCAGCCTGCGCGTGCTGGGCTTCACGCAGCGCGAGGTGGTGGGGCTGCTGCTGGGGGAGCAGGCGCTGCTGACGCTGTGCGCGATCCCGGTGGGGATGGCCATCGGCTACGGCATGTGCGCGGCGCTCGTTCCCGCGTTCGACCGCGAGCTGTTCCGGCTGCCGCTGGTGATCGGGCAAATGGCCTACGTCTATCCGGTCATCACCACGCTGATTGCGGCCCTGCTTTCCGCCCTGCTGGTGGCGCGGCGCATCGGGCAGCTGGATCTCATTGCAGTTCTCAAGACACGTGAGTGAGGGGTATGACCAAACCGGCTCTGCGCAACATCGTTTATGCGGCGGCAGCACTGGGCGTGCTGCTGCTGGCCGCCGTTCTTTTCTGGCCTGCCCCGATGCAGGCCGACCTTGGCCGCGTCGAGCAGGGCGGCATGCAGGTGACGGTGGACGAGGAGGGCGAGACGCGCAGCCATGACCGCTTCGTGGTCACCGCGCCGGTCGCCGGCAAGCTGGCGCGCATCGAGCTGGATGACGGCGATGCGGTCAGGGAAAACCAGGTTGTTGCGAAAATCGCCCCGGTGCCGCTGAGCGTGCGCGAACACCACGAACAGGAGGCGCGCATCGCAGCGGCGGAAAGCCAGCAGCGCAGCGCCGAAGAGGTGGTGCGCCATGCGCAGGAAGACCTGGCCCAGGCCAAGCGCGAAACTGCGCGCGTGGCACGGCTGGTGAAGGATGGCTTCATGTCGCCGCAGGCGGCCGAGCAGGCGCAGAACGCGGAAACCACCCTGGCCAACGAACTGGAAGCGGCCCGCTTCCGGGCCAAGTCCGCGGCAGCCGAGGTCAGGCTGGCGAAATCGGGACTGGTGGCGGGGCAGGGCGCGCTGTTCCCGGTGCGCTCGCCCGTCTCTGGGCGCATCCTGCGCATACCGGACAAGAGTGAGCGTGTGGTCGCGGCCGGAGCGCCGCTGCTGACGGTGGGCGATCTCAGCAAGCTTGAAGTCGTGATCGAGCTGCTTTCCTCGGAAGCGATCAAGGTCAAGGCCGGCATGCCGGTCATCCTGGAGGGCTGGGGCGGCAGCCAGCCGCTCAAGGCGCGCGTGCGCATGGTCGAGCCCTATGCCTACACCAAGATTTCCGCGCTCGGCGTCGAGGAAAAGCGCGCCAATGTCGTGGCCGACCTGGTGGACCCGCCCCAGGCGCTGGGTGACGGCTACCGCGTCAAGGCCCGCATCGTCGTATGGGCGGCGGACCAGGCCATCAAGGTCCCGGCCAGCGCGCTGTTCCGCTGCAAGGATGCGTGGTGCGCCTACACCGTGGAAAACGGCCGCGCCAGGCGGCGCGAGGTGAAAATCGGCCAGCGCAATGCCGAGGTCGCGCAAGTCCTCTCCGGGCTGGCCCCGGGCGAGGCCGTCATCCGCCATCCCGCCAACCAGATCGAAGAGGGGGCAAGGGTCGCCCCATAAGCCTTTCCTGGTTTTTTAGGCCAAAAAAATTGTCGATTTGGCCTTGAAACCTCCTGTCCCGCCCCCATGTGCTCTCCGTTCGAGAATCGGAGAGCAAAATGGCAGAAAACGAAACACCCCAGACCCCGGAACAGGCCCAAACCGCCCAGCCGGAAGCCCCCCAGGAAACCATGCCCAGCACCGAGGAGCTGCTGAAGGCGGCCGAACTCAAGGCGCAGGAGCATTACGACGCCTGGATGTATGCCAGGGCCGAGGGCGAAAACATCCGCCGCCGCGCCCAGGAAGACATTTCCAAGGCGCAAAAATTCGCGGTGGAGCGCTTTTCCGGCGAGCTGCTGGCGGTGATGGACAGCCTGCAGGCCGGCCTGGCAGTGCAGACCGAAAACGTGGAGAGCTTCAAGAGCGGCATGGAGCTGACCCTGAAGCAGCTGGCCAGCGTGTTCGAGAAGTTCAACATCAAGGAAATCAACCCGGTCGGGGAAAAGCTCGACCCGCACAAGCACCAGGCCATCGGCATGGTGGAAAGCGAGCAGGAGCCCAACACCGTGGTCAGCGTGATGCAAAAGGGCTACACCCTGAACGAACGGGTGCTGCGCCCGGCGCTGGTGATGGTGGCCAAGGCGAAAGACTGACCTGCTTCTTCTCCCACAAGGAAAGGAGCGGCGGATGACGCCCTCCCCCTTATAGGGGGAGGGTTGGGGGTGGAAATTGCATTGCAGCATGGCCCGCGGATTTCACCCCCATCCTGGCCTTCCACCCGCGAGGGGTACGCCGTGGATGTAAGGGGCTAAAGCCCCAACAACACACGCAGCCCCTTGAGGTGGAAGGAATCGAAAGACTTGAAATACGTGCGCTTGCCCATATTTAATGGGCAAGGCAACAAAATGACGGTTTTTACGCATTTACATTGAAAGGAAGCATCATGGGAAAGATTATCGGCATTGACCTGGGCACCACGAACTCGTGCGTCGCCGTGATGGAAGGCGGCAAGCCGAAGGTGATCGAAAACGCGGAAGGCGCGCGCACCACGCCCTCCATCATCGCCTACATGGAAGACGGCGAGATCCTGGTGGGCGCCCCGGCCAAGCGCCAGGCGGTCACCAACCCGAAGAACACCCTGTACGGCGTGAAGCGCCTGATCGGCCGCCGCTTCGAGGAGCCCATGGTGCAGAAGGACATCGGCATGGTGCCTTATTCCATCACCAAGGCCAAGAACGGCGATGCCTGGGTGAAGGTGCGCGACAAGGAAATCGCGCCGCCGGAAATCTCCGCGCAGGTGCTGGTGAAGATGAAGAAGACCGCCGAGGACTACCTGGGCGAACCGGTCACCGAGGCCGTGATCACCGTGCCCGCCTACTTCAACGACTCCCAGCGCCAGGCCACCAAGGACGCCGGCCGCATCGCCGGCCTGGAAGTGAAGCGCATCATCAACGAGCCGACCGCGGCAGCGCTGGCCTTCGGCCTGGACAAGCAGGAAGGCGACCGCAAGATCGCGGTGTATGACCTGGGCGGCGGCACCTTCGACATCTCCATCATCGACATCGCTGAAATCGAGGGCGAGCACCAGTTCGAGGTGATGTCCACCAACGGCGACACCTTCCTGGGCGGCGAAGACTTCGACATGCGCGTGATCGAGCACCTGGTGGAGGAATTCAAGAAGGAAACCGGCATCGACCTGAAGAAGGACATGCTCGCCCTGCAGCGCCTGAAGGATGCGGCAGAAAAGGCCAAGATCGAGCTGTCCTCCGCGCAGCAGACCGAGGTGAACCTGCCCTACATCACGGCGGATGCCACCGGGCCCAAGCACCTGGCGGTGAAGATCACCCGCGCCAAGCTGGAAAGCCTGGTGGACGACCTGATCGCCAAGACCATCGAGCCCTGCCGCATCGCGATGAAGGACGCGGGCGTGTCGCCCGCCGACATCGCCGACGTGATCCTGGTGGGCGGCCAGACGCGCATGCCCAAGGTGCAGGAAAAGGTCAAGGAATTCTTCGGCAAGGAGCCGCGCAAGGACGTGAACCCGGATGAAGCCGTGGCCGTGGGCGCCTGCATCCAGGGCGGCGTGCTGCAGGGCGAGGTGAAGGAC
>DATDDB010000106.1:0-9934 GCA_036524005.1 Gallionellaceae bacterium
CCAGGACCTGCCGGGACGGCTGGAAGCCTATCGCGTGGCGCAGGTGCGCGCGCGCGTGGACGGCATCGTGGAAAAGCGCCTGTTCACCGAGGGCAGCGAGGTGAAGGCGGGCGCCACCCTGTTCCAGATAGACCCGCGCAGCTACCGCGCCGCCTATGCCGCGGCAAGGGCCGATGCGGAAGTCGCGCGGCAGACGCAGGACCGATACCGCCAGTTGCTCGAAGTGAAGGCGGTCAGCCAGCAGGATTACGACCTCGCCGTGGCCAAACTCAGGCAGGCCGAGGCCGTGCTGGCCCGAGCACAGCTCGATCTGGAGAACACCAGGGTGCCCGCGCCCATCTCCGGGCGCATCGGGCGCGAACTGGCCACGGTGGGCGCGCTGGTGGGACATGGCGAGGCGACCAACCTCGCGCTCATCGAGCAGATCGATCCGATCTACGCCAACTTCACCCAGGCGGGCGCGGACGAGATGCGCCTGAAAAAAGCCATCGCCGATGGCCGGCTCAAGCGCAATGCCGCGGCATCGGTCGAGCTGGTGCTGGAAGACGGCAGCATCTATCCGGAAAAGGGCAAGCTGCTGTTTTCCGACCAGGTGGTCGATCCCGCCACAGGCAGTATTGCGATTCGCGCCGTTTTTCCCAACGCCAGGCATGATCTCTTGCCAGGCATGTTCGCCACCATCCGCTTTTCCGGGGTGAGCGCGGACCATGTCATCAAGCTGCCGCAGCGCGCGGTGATGGTGGGGCCGCAGGGGCAATTTGTCTACGTGGTGGATGCCGATGGCAAGGTGTCGGTGCGCCCGGTGAAGACCGGCGCCATGGCCGGGCCCGATTTCGTCGTTGAAGACGGCGTGCAGGTGGGCGAACAGGTCATCGTGGACGGCCTGCAGAAAACCCGCCCCGGAGGAACCGTGAAGCCCGTTCCGCTGGAGCCGCCCGTTTCCCAGGATAACGCCGCGCCAGGCAATGCGCCTGACCGCAAGGATGTTCCCGCCGGGGGAGCAGGCACTCCCGCCAAGAAGCAGGGGGCATAGTGCTTTCCAAATTCTTCATTGACCGGCCCATCTTCGCATGGGTGATCGCCCTGCTCATTTTGCTGGCGGGCGGGCTTTCCCTGAACAAGCTGCCGATCTCCGCCTACCCGGCGGTGGCGCCGCCGCAGATCTCGGTCAATATCAGCTACCCCGGCGCCTCGGCCAAGGTGGTGGAAGATGCGGCCGTGATCCTGGTCGAGCAGCAGCTCAACGGCATCGAGCACCTGCTGTACATGGAATCGGCCTCCGAAGTGGGGCGCGGCACCATCACGCTCACCTTCGAGGCGGGCACCAACCTGGACGTGGCCTCGGTCGAGGCGCAGAACCGCATCAAGCGCACCGAGCCGCGCCTGCCCATAGAAGTGCAGCGCGCGGGCGTCACGGTGATGAAGTCGGCGCGCAACTACCTGATGTTCGTGTCGCTGATCTCGCCCGACAAGAGCCTGGATAGCGTGGCACTGGGCAGCTATGCCGCCACCAACGTGCTCGACCACATCCTGCGCGTGCCCGGCGTGGGCGAGGCGCTGCTGTTCGGCACCGAATATTCCATGCGCATCTGGCTCAAGGCCGACCGCCTGTACGCCTATAACCTCACGCCCGGCGACATCGCCAAGGCGGTGAACGCGCAGAATGCGCAGCTTGCCATGGGCGAGCTGGGCCAGCTCCCGGCCGCACCCGGCCAGCAGCTCAACGCGGTGATCGTCAGCCGCGGCAAGCTGCTCACCGCCGAGCAGTTCGGCAACATCGTGGTGCGCGCCAATCCGGACGGTTCCAACATCCGCCTGCGGGACGTGGCGCGCGTGGAGCTGGGCGCGGACGATTATTCCATCTCGACGCGCGTGGACGCGCAGCCCTCATCTTCGATTGCGGTGCGCCTCTCGCCCAATGCCAATGCGCTGCAGACCGCCACCGCGATCAAGGCCAAGATGGCGGAGTTGTCGCGCAACTTCCCCAAGGGCATCGCCTGGGTCATTCCCTACGACACCTCCAAGTTCATCGACGTATCCATCCATGAAGTGGTGGTCACGCTGCTGATCGCGCTGACGCTGGTGTTCCTGGTGATGTATTTGTTCCTGGGCAGCCTGCGCGCCACCTTCATCCCGGCCATTGTGGTGCCGGTGGCGCTGACCGGTGCCACGGTGGGGCTGTATTTCCTGGGCTACACCATCAACATCCTCACCATGTTCGCCATGGTGCTCGCCATCGGCATCGTGGTGGACGATGCCATCGTGGTGGTGGAGAACGTCGAGCGCATCATGGTGGAGGAAGGTCTGCCGCCACGCGAGGCCACGCGCAAGGCCATGGGCCAGATCTTCAACGCCATCATCGCCATCAGCGTGGTGCTCTCCGCCGTGTTCATCCCCATGATCTTCTTCGGCGGCTCGGTGGGCGTGATCTACCGCCAGTTCGCGGTCACGCTGCTGCTGACCATGGTGTTCTCGGTGCTGATGGCGGTCACGCTCACTCCGGCGCTGTGCGCATCGCTGCTGCGTCCGATTCGGGAGGGCGCGCACCAGAAGGGATTTTTCGGCTGGTTCAACCGCACCTTCAAGCGTTCCACCGTGCTCTACCAGCACGGCGTGGGCAAGGCGCTGAAATGGACCTTCCAGTCGCTTGCAATATACGGCGTGATCGTCGTTGCCATGGTGGCGATGCTGAAGTTCCTGCCGACCGGATTTTTGCCGGAAGAAGACCAGGGCTATTTCATCAGTGTGGTGCAGTTGCCGCCCGGCGCATCTGCCGAGCGCACCAAGGCGGTGCTCTCCGAAGTGGAACAGTACTACCTCAAGCAGCCGGAAGTGGAGCATGTGGTAGGCGTGCTGGGATTCTCGTTTTTCGGGCGCGGCCAGAACGCGGCCATCACCTTCATCGCGCTCAAGCACTGGGACGAGCGCAGCAAGCCGGGCAGCGATGCCAGCTCGGTGGTGCGGCGCGCCTTCGGGGCGATGATGCGCATCAAACAGGCGTTCATCTTCCCCACCAACGTTCCGCCCATACCCGAACTGGGCGCCTTGGGCGGCTTCGACTTCCGCCTGCAGGATCGTTCCGGCGCGGGGCGCGAGAAACTGCTGGAGGTGCGCAACCAGCTGCTGGGCGGGACTGCAGGCAATCCCAACCTGGCCGGCGTGCGCCCGCAGGGACAGGAGCCCGCGCCCCAGATCATGCTGGACGTGAACCAGCTCAAGGCGCAGGCGCTGGGCATAGACCTGGGCGACCTCAATGACACGCTGCAGTCCGCGCTGGGCACCAGCTACATCAACGACTTCGTGCGCCAGGGGCGCGTGCTGCGCGTTCAGATGCAGGCCGAGCCCGCCACGCGCGCGACCATCGCGCAGATACTGCGCCTGCCGGTGCGCAACAAGCAGGGCGGCATGGTGCCGCTGTCCGAATTCTGCACCGCGCGCTGGGCCGTGTCCCTGCCCAAGCTCGACCGTTACAACGGCATGCCGTCCATGCAGATCGCGGGCAACCCTTCACCCGGCCATAGCACCGGGCAGGCGATGATTGCCATGGAAGAGGTCGCGTCCAAGCTGCCAACCGGCTTCGGCTTCGAATGGTCCGGCATCTCGGCCGAAGAGCGGCTTTCCGGCAACCAGGCGCTGATGCTGTTCCTGCTCTCGGTGATCATCGTGTTCCTGGCGCTTTCGGCGCTGTACGAAAGCTGGTCCATTCCGTTCGCCGTGCTGCTGGTGGTGCCTATCGGCGTGCTGGGCGCGCTGCTGGCGGTGTCGGGTCGCAACGGGTTCTATGACGTATTTGCCCCGAGCGCGCTGCACCTGTCGAACGACGTGTACTTCAAGGTGGGCCTGATCGTCATCATCGGCCTGGCCGCGAAGAACGCCATTTTGATCATCGAATTCGCGCGCGAGATGCAGCATGCAGGGCACGGCCTGATCGAGGCCACCATCGAGGCCTGCCGCCTGCGGCTGCGCCCGATCCTGATGACCTCCATCGCCTTCATGTTCGGCGTGCTGCCGCTGGCCATATCCAGCGGTGCGGGCGCCAACAGCCGTCATGCGCTGGGCACCGGTGTGATGGGCGGCATGCTCGCGGCAACGGCTATCGCCATCTTCCTGATCCCGGTGTTTTTCGTCGCGGTGCGGCGTGTGTTCCCCAGCACGCACAAGGGCAATGGTCACGCCACGAATGGGCAGAATGATGAGGAGAATAATCATGTTTAAACCTGCGCACTCTGCGGCACTGGTCGCGGCGGGCCTGCTGGCCGCTTGCGCTGCCGGGCCGGACTACGAGCGGCCCAGGATGGACATGCCACAGGAGTGGCAAAATTCCGATCAAGGCGCTAAACCCCCGGCGGCCAGGGATACAGGCAAGCCCGCGGGCGCGCAGCTGCCGGTGAAAAAAACCGGCGATGCGGGCGAGAAATGGTGGACGCTGTATTCCGACCCGGTGCTGAACAGGCTGGAGGATGAAGCCTTTGCGCATAACAACAGCGTGCAAGTGGCCGTGGCCAGCGTGCTGCTGGCGCGCGCCCAGCTGGGCTATACCGAAGGCGGGCAGTATCCCAGCGTCACCGCCAACGCGCGCGAGAGCCGCACCAAGGTCAGCTCGGTCGGCACCGTGCCGCTGCCCGCGGGCTACAAAACCACGCAGAACCTGTCGCACCTCAGCCTGGACGCAAGCTGGGAGCTGGACCTGTGGGGCAAGTACCGGCGCGCCTCGGAAGCGGCGCGCGCCAGCCTGCTCTCCGCCGAGGCAGCGCGCGATGCCGCCTACCTCTCGCTCTCCGCACAGGTGGCGCAGCAATACTTTGCGCTACTCGCCTTCGATGCTCAGGAAGCCCTGCTCAAGCGCGCGCAGGCGGGCCGCCAGGAGATGATCGCGCTGGACCGGAAGAAGGTCGAAGTCGGCGTCATGTCCGAATATGACCTGCACCAGGCCGAGGCCGACGAGGCCTCCATCCGCTCGCAGCTGGCATCGCTTTCCCAGGCGCGCGACAGGCAGGAAGCCGCGCTTGCCGTGCTGCTGGGCCGCCCTGCGCGCGACATCATGAACGGCACGGTGGAGCGCGGCGCGCCGCAGCTTGCCAGCGTGTGGGTGCCGGAAGGCCTGCCTTCCGACCTGTTGCTGCGCCGTCCCGATGTGCGCGCGGCCGAGATGAACCTGGTGTCGCTCAATGCGCAGATCGGTGTGGCGCGCGCGCAATATTTCCCCAGCCTCACGCTCACCGGCTATCTGGGCAAGGAAAGCGCATCGTTCTCCAAGCTGTTCACCAATCCGGCCAACATCTTCCAGTTTGCCGGCAGCATCAGCGAGCCGATCTTCAACGCTGGGCGCACCGGCTACCTGGTGGATAGCGCCACGGCCAACCGCGATGCCGCGCTGGCGCAGTACAAGTTGGCTGTGGCCAATGCTTTTGCCGATCTGCGCAATGCGCTCTCGGCGCAGGACTACTCGCGCCAGATCTATGACGCCGAGACCGCGCGCAGCAAGGCGCTGTCCGAGGCTACGCGCCAGGCAGAAGTGCGCTACAAGGTCGGCGTTTCCAGCCGCCTGGAAGTGCTGGATGTGGAGAAGAATTACCTGCAGGCCGATCTCAACCGCATCGAAGCCGAGCGCGCGCAGCGCTCCGCGGTGGCCGATCTGTTCAAGGCATTGGGCGGCGGCTGGAAGGCCGATGCGGGCACGCAACCCGCAGCCGCTTCCAGCGTGGCGGCGGCCAGTGCGCCCAAGGCAGAACAGCAGAAGAAATAGCGGCAGCGCTAAATGAATGATCCGCGCACCCGGCTGGGTGCGCGGCTAAAACCAGCGGTTCAGCGTCCGCGCGGACCCATTCCGCCACCGCCCGGCCCCATCCCGCCTCCGGGCCCCATCATCCCGCCGCCCCCAGGACCCATGCCGCCTCCGGGCCCCATCATGCCGCCTCTTGCCGGCGGCTCATCGGGCAGCTTCAAGCCGCGCTCCTTGGCGCGCTGCTGCATTTGCTCGTGGTGCTCCTTGCGGATCTTGTCGCGTTCTTCTTCGGTCTTGGCCGCGCGCATTTTTGCGTGAAACTCCTGGCGCTCCTTGCGCGTCATCATCTGGCTGCCGTAGATCGGCTCATCCGCGCGCTGTTGCGCCTGATCCCTGGTTTGATCCCGGTCCTTGCTCTGTTTTGGCTCCTCGGCCAGCGCAACGCCGCCAGCCAAGGTAACGGCGGCAAGCGCGGAAATCAGCGGAAGTTTGTTCATGATCGTCTGCTCCTTATCAAGATGGACTGTTGCCCTTGAATTGCACTTGTGCAATCCGTGCAGCGGCCTAACCTGTTAATGGGTTGGCCTCCCTTGGATGGCGCGTCTGAAAATTATGTGCAGCGTGGCCGGAGCTAACCGGCAGGGGCATGCCAGCGCCAGTGGCATGTGCGAATATCCTACGCTTGGCGCGGGCGGGTTACAAGCGAAAGCAAAAGGCGAGGTTGACAGCAGGGTTTTGCGGGCGAAGCACTCATGCCGGGCGGAACTGCTTGGCCAGTTTCAGCCCCTGTCCCTGGTAGTTGGAATTCACGTCCTGCCCATATAGCAGCTCAGGCTTGGCTGCCATGCGCTCGTAGCGCAGCCAGCCCACGGTCTGGCCGTGCTCCAGCAGGAAGGGCACCTCGTGCGAGCGCACTTCCAGTACGCCGCGGCTGCTGCCCGCCTTGTTGCGGCTGGCATCCCAGCCGAAGCCGGGATCGAAGAAGCCGGCGTAGTGCACGCGGAACTCGCCCGCGCGCGTGTCGTAGGGCATCATCTCGGCGGCATATTCCGGCGGCACCGCGATCGCTTCCTTGGTCATCAGGATGTAGAACTCGTCCGGGTCGAGGATCAGCGAAGAAGTCTTGCGGAAGCGGATGGGGTCCCAGAAATCCAGCGGGTCGTAATCGCGCCGCTCCAGGTCGATGCGCGTCACGTGCTTCTTGGCGCGGTAGCCGATGATGGCGCCATCCCCGCCCGCCCCGCGCAAATCCACGGTGAAGGGCAGCACGCCTGCCTTGCCCGACCACACCGTGTTGCCGCTGTCGCTGAAATTCACGATCTGCCCCTGCGCCAGCAACTGCTCCCAATCCTGGGCGGTGATGGCCTCCGGTTCGCGCCCGTGCGTGCGGCGGAAGCGCAATTGATTGAGGCGCGTGCCGGTCTTCACCACCACGCTGAAGCTGCGCGGCGCCACCTCGATGAACAGCTCGCCGCTGTGGCCCTCGGGCAGCTCGTCGAAGCTGGTGGCGCCGTCGGCGATCAGGCGGGTGAGGATGTCCAGCCTGCCGGTGGAACTCTTCGGGTTGGCGAAGGCCGCCACATCGCTTTTCAGCTGAATCGCCTCCATCAGCGGGATGACGTACACGCGGCCCTTTTCCAGCACCGCGCCGTGGCGCAGGTCAATCTTGAACGCGTCGAACTGCTCGTCGAGCTGCGCAAGTTTTTCCAGCACCTTCATGCCGCGCCCCGGCAGGAAGCTGGTGTCTATGGGATAGGCATAGTCGCCCAGGCGCAGGTCTATGCTCGCCGGCTGCACCTGGTCGGCCTCGATAGGCGCGAGCACCGTCTTGATTTCGCCGTGGGCCAGCATCTCGCGGATTTTCTGGCTGGGCAGAATGCCGGTGTATTCGCTCCCGCGCCCAGATGCCCCCGGCAGGGTGGAACTATTGGTTTTTGCGATTACTTCACTCATAGAATCGGCACTCATCGAATCGGCACTCATGGCACTGTTGCGTTCTGAGACCGGTGCGCCCTTGAAACGGGCTAAACAGCCCACATTATAACAGGGCGGCCTGCTATCCCTGTAAAATGGCAGGGTCGCCATTTGGAATCGCCCTGGGCTCACTTCGCTTTATGCATATGAAATATATTTCCTCTTCCTCCACCGCTTCCCCCAGCCTGCTGCACAAAACCGGGGCGCTCATCGTGGCCGTGGCGGCGTTCGGCCTGATGCTGATGTTCTCCGCCGTGTTGCTCGCGGTGCTGCTCGTCCTCATCGTGGCTGGTGGTGCCTATCTGTGGTGGAAAACGCGCAAGGTCAGGAGAATGATGCGCGAGATGCGCGCGGCGGCCAACGATGCCCAGGCGAACCGGGACGATGTATTCCGGGGAGAGGCATTCCGGGAAGAATCCAAAGGTGTGGTGATCGAAGGCGAAGCCGTCCGCGTGCATGTGCCACAGGATGGCAGCCAGCGCTGAAGCGGCGCACCACCATGTGGCTGCAGAAAGAAATCACGCTCCAGGCCAGGCCGCGCGGCTTTCATCTCGTCACCCATGAAATCTTGCGCGAGCTGCCCGAGCTCGGCAATTTCAAGGTCGGCATGATGAACCTATTCATTCTGCACACCTCCGCCTCATTGACGCTCAACGAAAACGCCGACCCCACGGTGCGCCAGGACTTCGAAAGCTTCTTCAACCGCGCCGTGCCGGAAAACGAGCCGTATTACCGGCACCAGGACGAAGGCGCGGACGACCTGCCCGCGCACCTGAAAGCCAGCATCCTGGGCAGCAGCCTGAATATCCCCATTGCCCGCGGCCAGCCCAGGCTGGGCACCTGGCAGGGAATCTATCTTTGTGAGCACCGCGATGACGGCGGACGCAGAAGGATAGTGGTGACGGTGCAGGGAGAATAGCGGCTGCCCCGGGTCATTTGGAGATGAATGCCTTGTAGCGGTGCTCGACTGCTTCGCGGTCAAGATAATAGCCGTTCGGGCTTTCTATCCGCCACACCACCGCGCCGTGGTGGATGAGCTTGAAGGCTTCCTTCAGCGCCTCTTCCTCGGAACCGAACAGGAGGGGGAGCATGAATGTATAGTCAGGCTCCTGGCCTGCAGGCAGCGGCTGGTCGGTGTAGAACACTTTGAAGGATTCCATTTCCACCTCCAAGAGATAGGCTGGATATGTGGTTTGACCGCAGGTTAGGTCCAATTGTTCAGACTGCCCGAACCGGCTGAGTGGCGCAATGGGCTAAATTGCGTAGTCGGTCAGGGTGGGGGCGGGGGGACCCGAATAGGTGTACAGCAGCCGGTGCAATGCGCTAAGCTTGTTGCACCATCGCGCTGCCGCTTCAATGCAGGAAGGCTTCGTCCCATGGATAGAACATGAACATGCGTTGCCGGAACTTGCTGGCTGCCCTGGGCTTGTGCGCCCTGCCATTCGCGGCACAGGCGGATGAGCCTGCGCAGTCCCAGGTTCCGGCACTGCCGGTATCGGAGCTGTGGCTCAACCCCGGGTTCTACGCCTACCATTTCCAGAAGGACAGACATCTCAACAACAAAGCAGCCGGGTTCGGCGCGGAATACCGCTTTTCAACCGCAAGCTCGGTGACGGCCGGCATTTACCATAACAGCAACTGGAGCACCTCCCATTACCTGGGGTATTACTGGCGGCCGCTTACGCTCGGCCCCATGCGCCTGGGCGCGGTCTTCGGCGCGCTTGATGGCTACCCGGGGACGCGCAAAGGGGGATGGTTCCCCGCCGTCATTCCAACGGCACGCGTGGAGTATGGATGGCTCGGCCTGAACATGTTCTATATCCCGAGCTACCGCGATTCGGTAAACGGCTCCATCACCTTCCAACTGGTCTTGAAAGTGTATTGAAGCCGTTGGTGCGATAGCCGCGGGGCAAACTACCCGCAAGTATGGCTGGGGATGGCCGACACCAGCGGAACCTGATCGGAAATGTTGAGCGCCTGCCCGGTTTTCTGGTTGCACGATTTGCATACGGGGATGACATACCAGGCAGTGTCCCCCGGGCTGTCCATTTGCACATGCCCGCCGACCAGCTCCCTGTTGGTGCAACCCAGCACCGAACATTTGCTGGCTTTCTGGCCGCTGTAGCGCAGCCAGTGCGCCAGCCAGCTACTGCACTTGCACCTGATGACGGAAGTTCCGTTAAGGTTTTTGACTTTCATCGCTTGCTCCTTAAAAGTAAGTTGCAATCAAGTCGT
>DATDDB010000107.1:0-5118 GCA_036524005.1 Gallionellaceae bacterium
GTCGATGAAGCAGTTGTTCGGGTCGGCCGGGTTGGAGAACATGCGGCGGAATTCGAGGCCCTCGACGCGCGTCTGCACGTCAGCTACGTCGGAGGCGATGCTGGCCAGGCTGTCGTCGTCATTCTCGGATTTGGCCATCTCGAACAGCTCTGCCGCGTCGTCGAGATCCTGGCCGATCCTGGAGAGGCCGTTGACGACATCTTCCAGCGCCTTGCGCTCGCGCCCCAGTTCCTGGGCGCGCTTGTTGTCCTCCCAGATGGCCGGGTCCTCGGCCAGCTTTACGACTTCTGCTAAACGGTCACACTTGCCGTCGTAGTCAAAGATACCTCCGCAATTCACCGGCGCGGGCGCGCAGGTCTTGCAGTTTGTTGGCTATGGCGTTGAGTTGTTCGGCTTCCATGACTACCTCTATTAAATCTGTTTTGCGGGCAAGTCGCCCGCTCGATCCTCGTCTATCAACACGATATGCCCCGTCCATCGCTGTGCGGTTGCTTGCGCATCCTCACGCAAACCAATTTTGGGCGGTGTGTGACTTGGAAAAATACGGATTATAACCGATGGGGGCACTTCAGACGAGCAGCAGCCCCAGGCCGACTCCGGCGCAGATCGCCGCAAAGCCGACGGCCGCGAGTTTGGCCAGTTGCTTGCCGCCGATGAAGAGCAGCAGGCCGAACTTGAATGCCATGTTGGACAGATAGGCAAGGCCGATGCTGTTGACCACTTGAACCTCGGTGAGCTTGCCCAGGTCGAGCAGGCGCAGGCTGGAGAGGGTGATGGCGTCCATGTCGGTGAGACCGGAGACCAGCGCCACGGCGTAGAGCCCCTTGCTGCCCGCGATGTCGGTGAGCCAGGCCGAGCACAGCAGCACCACGGCATACAGCATGCCGAAGCCCAGGGCGGCGTGGATTTCGGTGGGGTTGGCGGTTTCCGGCATCGGCAGTTCGGTCTGGGTTTTCTGCCTGCGCCAGCCCACCAGCAGGCTGATGAATCCGAACAGCAGGCCCAGTCCTATCAGTGGCACTAAATGCACCAGCACCTGCGGGGATACCACCGCGCCCAGCACGCCCAGGCGCACCAGCACCACCATGTTGGCGATCAGGATGACCACGGCGGACAGGTACACCATGTTGGTATTGGTCCTGCTGTGGCGCGCATAGACCATGGAGGTGGCGGTGCTGGACACCAGGCCGCCGAGCAGGCCCAGGAGGGCTGCGCCGTAATGCCGCCTGACCACGTGCAGCGCGACATAGCCGGCCAGGCTGATGCCGGAGATCAGCACCACCATGATCCATACCTGGTGCGGGTTGAGCGCGTTGTAGGGGCCGTAGCTCTTGTCCGGCAGCACGGGCAGGACGACGAAAGTCAGCACGGCGAACTGCAGGATGGAAACCAGGTCGCGCCGGGTAAGGCGCTGCGAGATGCCGCGCAATTCCGGCTTGAAGTAGAGCAGCGCGGTGACGCCGATGGCCAGCATGATGGCGAGCGTGGTCTGGCCGTACCAGTTCAGCGCGCCCAGCCCGTAGCACATCAGCAGGGCGGCCACAGTGGTGGTGCCGGGATCGTTTTCCTCGGTGGGGGCGTTGATGTAGGCGGCGATGATCATCGCGCCCACCACCAGCCAGCCTGCGACCAGCAGCCAGGGCAGGTTGATTTTTTCGGAGAGCATCGCGGCCAGCGTGCCTAGCAATGCGACCAGGGCAAAAGTGCGCAGGCCGGCTTTGGCGGAGGGGGTGCGTTCGCGCTCAAGGCCGATCAGCAGGCCGATGGCGAGGCTGGTGAGGAATTGCGGCAGGTATTCGGCGCCGCTGTGTGCCAACAAAGAGGTATCCATGTTCAAGCACCTGTTTTCTGCCAGTGTCTAATTATTAATTGCAGGCTGGCAGTTCCATTGTATTCATTGACGCCCAGGCTGTAAACAGCATGGATGCGCTCGGGCAGGGGATCGGAATGGAAGAACAGCATGGCGTCCAGATTGCTGCCCAATTTCAGCTTGAGATGCTTCTCGCCCACCACGCGCTGTTGCAGTACGGCAAATTCTCCCTCGAACAAGGGCTGCGGAAAACCCTGTCCCCACACCTGGCGCTCCAGGCCGCGCGCGGTGTCCATGGATAGCTCGTTTGCGGCCAGGGGGCCATCGGTTTCGATGATTTGCGTCAGGTCTGCCGGGGAAAGCAGCTCGCGCGCGACGGCCTCGAAGGCCGCCTGGAATTCCTCCAGGTGTTCCGCACGCAGGCTCAGGCCCGCCGCCATGGCGTGGCCGCCGAATTTTTGCAGCAGGTGCGGATGGCGCTTGGAAATCAAATCGAGCGCATCGCGCAGATGCAGGCCCTGGATGCTGCGCCCCGAGCCCTTCAGCTCGCCCGCGTTCTGACCGGGCGCCAGGGCGATCACCGGGCGGTGAAACTTGTCTTTGAGGCGCGAGGCGAGGATGCCGATCACGCCCTGGTGCCAGGTCTCGTCGTACAGCGCCAGGCTGTAATTGCCGTGCGGGTCTATCTGCTCCAGCGCCGCCAGCGCGGCCTGCTGCATTTCGGCCTCGATGCCGCGCCGCTCGCGGTTGATGTCATCCAGTTGCGCGGCAAGCTGCGCGGCCTCAGTGGCATTATCGGTGAGCAGGCAGCGTATCCCGAGGCTCATGTCTTCCAGCCTGCCCGCGGCATTCAGGCGCGGTCCGACGATGAATCCCAGTTCATAGGTGGAAGCCTGTGCCGCTTCCTTGCGCGCCACCTGCAGCAGGGCATTGATGCCCGCACAGGTGCGCCCGGCACGGATGCGCTGCAGCCCCTGGTGCACCAGGGTACGGTTGTTGCTATCCAGCTTCACCACGTCGGCCACGGTGCCCAGCGCCACCAGGTCGAGCAGATTGCCCAGGTTGGGCTCGGGCTTGCCGGAAAATGCACCGCGTGCTCGCAGTTCCGCGCGCAGGGCCAGCAGCACGTAAAACATCACGCCCACGCCGGCCAGGTTCTTGCTGGGGAAGGTGCAGCCCGGCTGGTTGGGGTTCACGATGCACAGCGCGTCCGGCAGCGTGTCGCCCGGCAGGTGGTGGTCGGTGACCAGCACCTGCATGCCCAGCCGGTTAGCCTCGGCCACGCCCTCGCAGCTTGCAATGCCGTTGTCCACGGTGATGATGATGTCCGGTGAGCGCTCCTTGGCCAATCTAACGATCTCCGGGGTCAGGCCGTAGCCGTATTCGAAGCGGTTGGGCACGATGTAATCCACCTGCGCGCCGAAGGCACGCAGGCCGCGCAGGGCTACTGCGCAGGCTGTGGCGCCGTCGGCATCGTAATCAGCCACGATCAGCAGCTTTTTGCCCCCTGCGATGGCATCGGCCAGCAGTTTGGCCATGTGCTGCGCGTTTTTCAGCAGTGTTGCGGGCAGCAGGCCGTCCAGCCCGGTTTCCAGTTCTGTCTTGCCGGTTATGCCGCGCGCGGCATAGATGCGCGCCAGCAGCGGCGAAATGCCTGAGTCGGCGAGGGTCTGTGCCGTGTCTGGCGGATAGCTGCGGGGGATGATCTGCGGCATGTTGGGGTATTTGTTTATAGGCGTCAGTTTATCAGAGCCGAACGGGGGAGGGAGTGCCCTCGTTTTTTGCCGTTTATTCAGGTAAAATGCCGCCCTCTTTGGTAACTGTTGCTATATATAAATCGTGGCATTGATTGTCCAGAAATACGGCGGCACATCAGTCGGCAGCGCAGAACGCATCAAGAACGTGGCGCGCCGCGTCGCAAAATTCAAGGCGCAGGGGCATCAGGTCGTGGTGGTGGTTTCCGCAATGAGCGGGGAAACCAACCGCCTGATCGCGCTTGCACGGGAAATCCAGGCGCAGCCCGATCCGCGCGAACTGGATGTGGTGATTTCCACCGGCGAGCAGGTGACCATAGGGCTGATGTCCATGGCGCTGATGTCGGAAGGCTTGAAAGCCAAGAGCTACACCGGCGGACAGGTCAAAATTCTGACCGACAGCGCCTTCACCAAGGCGCGCATCGTCAGCATAGACGAGCAGCAGATCCGCACCGACCTGGCCAACGGCTATGTGGTGGTGGTGGCGGGCTTCCAGGGCGAGGACAAGGACGGCAACATCACCACCCTGGGGCGCGGCGGTTCCGATACCACGGGCGTGGCAATTGCCGCCGCTCTGCGTGCCGACGAATGCCAGATTTATACCGACGTGGACGGGGTTTATACCACCGACCCGCGCATGGTGCCGGAAGCGCGCCGCCTGAAGACCATCACCTTCGAGGAAATGCTGGAACTAGCCAGCCTCGGTTCCAAGGTGCTGCAGATCCGCTCGGTCGAGTTTGCCGGCAAGTACAAGGTCAAGCTGCGCGTGCTTTCTTCGTTCCTGGACGATCCGGGCGAGGGCACGCTGATTACTTTTGAGGAAGACGAAAAAATGGAACAGGCCATCATTTCAGGTATCGCTTTCAACCGCGACGAGGCCAAGATCACCGTGCGCGGCGTGCCGGACAAACCCGGCATCGCCTACCAGATACTCGGCCCGGTGAGCGACGCCAACATCGATGTGGATATGATCATCCAGAACGTCGGCCTGGACAGCACCACCGACTTCTCCTTCACAGTGCATCGCAACGAATTCGCCAAGGCGATGGACATCCTGAAGAAGCAGGTGCAGCCGCATATCGGCGCACGCGACGTGGCAGGCGACGACAAGACCGCCAAGGTCTCCGTGGTCGGCGTCGGCATGCGCTCCCACGTCGGCATCGCCAGCAAGATGTTCCGCACCCTGGCGGAAGAGGGCATCAACATCCAGATGATCTCCACCTCCGAAATCAAGATTTCCGTGGTGATAGACGAAAAATACCTGGAGTTGGCGGTGCGCGTGCTGCACAAGGCCTTCAATCTGGAACAGGAAGACGCCTAATTCCAACCCCATTTCTTCGGTGACACTGCGTTGGCTTTCGCGCTCGCTCCTTGCCGTGCTGTCATGCACTGTCTGCGTCGCTCGCTTGTTGCCGCCTTGTCTCACTCTTGAACTGGGGCTGGAAATATAAATAAACTGTTTGACCGGGTGGGGGAGGCACAGTATCATCCCCGCCCTCTGGAGAGATGGCCGAGAGGTCGAAGGCACGCCCCTGCTAAGGGCGCATACGAGCT
>DATDDB010000108.1:0-2578 GCA_036524005.1 Gallionellaceae bacterium
CATGCCGCGCGTCATGGGGCATCAGCGCGGGGTGGAGACGGTGCGCGAGATGGTCAAGGCCTGCCGCCAGATGGGTGTGGAATACCTGACGCTGTTCGCCTTCAGCAGCGAGAACTGGCGCCGTCCTGCCGATGAGGTCTCCTTCCTCATGCAGTTGTTCCTCAAGATGCTGGAACGCGAAGTCGGCAGGCTCCACGAGAACGACATCCGTCTCAAGATCATCGGCGACCGCAGCCGCTTTGATGCGCAACTCGTGCGTTACATCGAGGAGGCCGAACAGCTCACTGCCAACAACACCAGCCTGACGCTGACCATCGCCGCCAATTACGGGGGGCGATGGGACATCATGCAGGCGATGCACGCCCTGAGTCAGGCGCATCCCGACCGGGCAGCCGCGTTCGGCGAAGAGGAACTCACTCCTTATCTTTCCATGCACTACGCACCGGAGCCGGACCTGTTCATCCGCACCGGCGGCGAGCAGCGCATCAGCAACTTCCTGCTCTGGCAACTGGCGTACACCGAGCTGTATTTCACCGACACGCTTTGGCCTGCGTTCGACCGCGCGGCGCTGGAAGCGGCGATCCAGTCGTACCGGAAACGCGAACGCCGTTTCGGCAGGACCAGCGAGCAACTAAAGGAACAGCCGTAACATGGGTACCTTTGAAAATTCACTTTTGCGGGATGAAGCGCAAGGAGCCGCGCAGTGAGCAACGAGACATATCTGTGGGATAGGCGAGGCGCGAACGAGCACGCGACGCAGCGATTCGCCCGGAAAATGAATTTGCAGAGGTATCCATATGCTTAAGCAGCGCATCATCACCGCAAGCATATTGTTCGTGCTTTTCCTCGCCGCACTGTTCGGCTTGCCCACGTGGGGCTGGCAGGCAGTAGTGCTGGCGGTGATGTGGCAGGGCGCAGTGGAGTGGGCGAAGCTGTCCGGCTTGGGCGGGCGCGCCGCCACGACCTATTGGTCCCTGACCCTGGCGATGATGGCAGGCATGGTGTGGTTCGATGCCAGCTTTGCAGTGGAGCAGCAGACCTGGCTGCATCTGGCCTGGTACATCCCCGCGGTACTGTTGTGGATCTTTGTGGTTCCTGCCTGGATGATTGCTGGCTGGCGCCCGCAGAATCCCTGGCTGATGGGCGTGGTCGGATGGGTGGTGCTGCTGCCCACCGGTCTTGCGATGCTGGACCTGCGTGCCTATAGCCCGTGGCTGCTGCTGTTCGTGATGACGCTGGTGATGGTTGCCGATATCTCGGCCTATTTTGCCGGCAAGCGCTTCGGCAAGAACAAACTGGCGCCGGAAATCAGCCCGGGCAAGACCTGGGAAGGCGTGTTCGGTGCGATGGTTGGCGTGACATTGTTTGTGATCGTCGTGGGCTGGGCAAGCGGACTATACAGGCAATACCCGGTGTTTCCTGGGCTCATCGTCGCCGGATTGTGGTGGGTGGGTTTGGCGGTGATCGGCGACCTGTTCGAGTCGGCAGTGAAGCGCCAGGCCGGAGTCAAGGACAGCGGCGCGTTGCTGCCCGGACACGGCGGCCTGCTGGACCGCATCGATGCGCTGACTTCCACTTTGCCGTTCGCGGCGATCGCGCTCATTCTGCAAAGGCTGGAATGAGCAAACTTACCCGTCTCACCGTACTCGGCTCCACCGGCAGCATCGGCAAAAGCACGCTGGACGTCGTTGCACGTCATCCCGACAAATACCGCATCATCGCGCTCACCGCGCAACAGCAGGACGAATTGCTGTTCGAGCAATGCCTGCGTTTCCAGCCGCGTTTTGCGGTGTTGCTGGATGAGGCAGCCAGCGAACGTCTCGCAAAGCGCATTGATGCTGCCGGCCTTGAGGTCGAAGTGCTGTGCGGCGCGGCCGCGCTGGAGCGCGTCTCGACCCTGCCCGAAGTGGATGCAGTGATGGCCGCCATAGTCGGGGCAGCCGGCATGCCGCCGACCCTGGCCGCAGCCAATGCCGGAAAAAAGATATTGCTGGCGAACAAGGAGACGCTGGTACTGGCCGGCCATCTGTTCATGGAAGCGGTGCACCGCAGTGGTTCCGCCTTGCTTCCCATCGACAGCGAACACAACGCCATCTTCCAGTCGCTGCCGCGCGGCTATGGCGGCGAGATGAAAGCCAGCGGCGTCAGCAAGATACTGCTGACCGCATCCGGCGGCCCGTTCCGCAACACCTCGCTCGAACAGTTGCAGCATGTCACGCCGGAGCAGGCGTGCGCGCATCCGAACTGGAGCATGGGCAGGAAGATCTCGGTGGATTCGGCCACCATGATGAACAAGGGACTGGAAGTGATCGAGGCCCATTGGCTGTTCAACGCGCCTGCCGATGCCATCGACGTGGTGGTGCATCCCCAGAGCGTGATTCACTCGCTGGTGCAATACGTGGACGGCTCGGTGCTGGCGCAGCTGGGCAACCCGGATATGCGCACCCCAATCGCCTATGCGCTGGCTTATCCCCAGCGCATGGACGCGGGAGTGGCGCCGCTGGATCTGTCCAAGGTGGCGCAGCTCAATTTCACGGCGCCCGATTTCGAGCGCTTCCCCTGTCTGGCGCTGGCCTAT
>DATDDB010000109.1:0-12831 GCA_036524005.1 Gallionellaceae bacterium
TGGCTGGAAGACGGAATGACGCCAATCACATCACGTCATTTCCCTGGTGCGCAGAAATGCGGGCAGTATCGATGTCGATGGATGGGCGACCATGCCCATGATCAAATTACGATAGCCCGTAGCGGCAGTGCTGGGCGGGCGTGGCCGCCCGGCATTACCGTGTATTTGAGAATCTAATGGATATGCAGGTGGGCTGAAATACACGATACACTGTATTTTTGCCGGGAAGCAGGGTAACAACGGGGCTGGTGCGGCGTTGCAAGCGGAGTAAATCGTTACTCCCGCGAGGGGCGCCTTGCGCGGGTTGGCTACAACTGCCATTCTGAGTCCCTCGGCTACGCTCGGGATAAACTCCGCGAGGAACCTGATTGTGTGTCAGTCGGCCGACTGGCTCGCCGAATCACTGGCAGGCGCCGCCTGGCCCGCATCCGCTCCCTGGCCGCTGCCGAAATACAAGGCAGCAACCACGACAATGCTGACCATGAATATCACCGCCAGCCACGCCGGGCCGGAAAACTCGATGCCCATGACCTTGAGCGTGGTGTGCGATCCGTCCTTGGAACGGGGCTGAGGGCGTTCGTTTTCTGCCAATGTTATTCTCCCTGTGTGATGCTGACCCTTTTGATTCGCTCTTTTGATTCGCTCTTTTGATTCGAAGCGGCTTGGCTAGTGATGGGTATCGCTGTGCTCCACCCATCCTACGCTCGCTGCGCCTTTTACCCGCGCACCAGCCATGTAGGTGCGATTAGCGCAGCGTAATCGCACGAATGTCATTCCTCCGATTACGCTGCGCTAATCGGAGCTACGCGTGCTGATTTGGGGAGGTTTACAGTGGTCTGTCCCCGATTATTTTAAGTGGTGTTGTCCACATTGGTTGGGCTGTTTCAGCTTAGTAGATGCGTTACCAAATCAGGTCCTTTTGCAACCTGGTCAGTGCCTCCCAGTTCATTGTATTTCTCTAGAACTACTGCGAGCGCGCCCTCAATCATTTTGCCGGAAATGTTCATAGGGGAAACGCTAGCCAATTTAAGTGCTATATCCTCAGCGCTGCAAACCAAATTAATTCCGACCACCATTGCGACATAATACTTTATGTTCGTGGTTATTTTGCGTTCAAGGTCACGGCCACAGTTTTCTGGTTTAAGATAGCCTTCAATGGCTTTCATTATCTGAATAACCTTCAGATAAACGTCTATTGGTATATCCAAGCTGAAAATTTTTCTATATTCGGAATCCGAATTAATAAGCGTTGAAGGTCGAGCTCTCGCGCCATCGGGTCTAAGTAATGTTATTGCCATCATGGCTTGAGCCATATAAGGAATGCTTATAATTTTTGCAACAGGCATCCCAAGGTTCTTGTAATGATTCTTCTTCCGGTCGTAAAAGTATCCATTGGCCTTGAGGAAATCTTCAATATTTCTGTGGATTTCATCTGAGCTTCGCAATGAGGCCGGAGGAATTGCTGTCTGGCTATTTGTGGCGCGGATAATCCTGTCCCTTGCTTCTTCGTCTTCCTCGCAAATTACCCGTACTAATATTGCTCGCTCATCTCCTGCGGGGTTTTCTAGCTGCGAGAAGTGCTCGTATATTTCATGCGAGGTCTGAAGCCCATTCACAACCTGCGGATCTTCAATGGTCAATTGTTTGCCAGCTAGTATTGCCTTCGGGGTAATTATTGTGACCCCATTATTCAGGTACCAGAAGTTTTCAGAATTCTTGTTCTCTAGAGTTTTCCTAATCCCTGTATTAACTACTACGCTGCCCTGATAATCCCTAACATTGGACTCGAAGATGCTTCTGGCTAATGCTCCGTTGTCAGAAATAAAGTCAAAATATTTTGAAAGTCCAACCAAACACAAATAGCTGCCCGATGTGGTGCCTATGGGTGACTCAGAGACTTCTAATATCCTGGTAGTGGCCGGGATGTTTCGTGTCATCTCTAGCAGTTTGGCGGCACCTAAAAACTCGAAAGAAAAAGACGCGCCGCTAAACATTTTCGTGATGTCGTCTTCTAGCTTGGGTACTTTCCCGGAGACATTTTCATGAACATGCTCTCCTTGAGTTGCATAGAAGTAGCGTATCTCTATTTTTGGGAATGTCTTAGCTAGCTTGGCATAAGCCTCTCTAAATAGTCTTACCATCCCGATCAAGTCAGCGTTGTATCTTTTGGCATAATCACTTGGGTCATTTGCCAAATTAAATAAGTCTTGTGCAGACTCTCTGAATTTGACTATCGCGCCTTCGTTGAAGCTAGGAGACGTTTTCGATTGAATGATGATTAGTTCGATGTTGTTTTTCTTTTGATTCCCATTAATGGCAGTGTCTTCTTTAAGTAGTTCACCATTAATAAATGTGTATATGGAATCTATGCCGCCATCTCCTCCGTCTCCAACGATGCCATATGAAATATCGTCGTATGTCAGGTCATAGTCCTTTAGGATTTCAGACGCGACATATATTTCGAAGTATTCGGAAAGCGATAGCTGATCCTCGGATTCCGCACATCTTTCCTTGATTATCTGTTCAAGAATAATTTGGTCGTTTGATCTTTTGTTGCTCATGGCTATTCCTGGTAGTCGAATCAATTAGAGTGCACAATCACCCAATGGCACGATTTGTTATTGAATTATTGGGGCGGATACTATCTTTTTGAGTCATAGAGTCGGCCTCGCATTTTGTTCCACACGCTTTAATCTTCCTCACTCCCAAGGCATAATACGCCCCTCGTTTTTGCAGTTGCCGTGCCGCTTCAAATCCGCGCCGCACCCACTACAAGTATTCAAAACGCATAACCTTTCAGCAACTTAGCTTTAATTGTAACTATAACAGACCCACATGCTGCCATCCATCGAACTCCGCATTGCCAAAGATATTAACGCCAAGCCCGCCCAGGTTGCCGCCGCCGTAGCACTCTTGGACGAGGGGGCGACGGTTCCCTTCATCGCCCGTTACCGCAAGGAGGCGACCGGGGGGCTGGACGACACACAATTGCGCATGCTGGAGGAGCGCCTGCGCTACCTGCGCGAGCTGGAGGAGCGGCGCGCGGCGATCATCGCTTCCATCAATGAGCAGGGCAAGATGACGCCGGAGCTGCTGGCCGCCATAAGCACTGCTGAAGACAAGACGCGGCTGGAAGATTTGTACCTGCCCTATAAGCCGAAGCGCCGCACGCGCGCGCAGATCGCCATCGAGGCGGGCCTGCAGCCGCTGGCGGATGATCTGCTTTCCAACCCCATGCTCAACCCGGAAGGGGAGGCGGCCAAGTACCTCAAGGCGGCATTTACTTCTGAGAATGGCGAAAATCCCGGCGTGGCCGACGTGAAGGCCGCGCTGGAAGGCGCGCGCTATATATTGATGGATAAATTCGCCGAGGATGCCGAGCTGCTGCAGGAGCTGCGCGGCTATGTGCAGGAGCATGGCGTGGTGGAGACTAGAGTTGCCGAGGGCAAGGAGGAGGCCGCCGCGAAGTTTGCCGACTACTTCACCTACGACGAGCCGCTGGCCAACATTCCTTCGCACCGCGCGCTCGCCATGCTGCGCGGGCGGCGCGAGGAAATGCTCACCGTCACCCTGCGCCTGGATACCGAAGCGGAGAAGCCCAAGTGGGATGCCCCGCTCAATCCCTGCGAGGGGCGCATCGCCAAGCGCTTCGGCATCACTAATCAGGGCCGCCCGGCGGACAAATGGCTGAACGAGGTGGTGCGCTGGACCTGGCGCATCAAGAGCTTCCTGCACCTGGAGTCCGAATTGATGGGCGCCCTGCGCGAGCGCGCCGAGGCGGAGGCCATACGCGTATTCGCGCGCAATCTGAAAGACCTGCTGCTCGCCGCGCCCGCCGGGCCGCGCGCCACCATAGGGCTGGACCCCGGCCTGCGCACTGGCGTGAAGGTGGCGGTGGTGGATGCCACCGGCAAGGTGGTGGATACCGGCGTGATCTACCCGCACGAGCCGAAGAACGAATGGGGCCACTCGCTGGCCCAGCTGGCGGCGCTGGCCGAAAAGCACAAGGTGGCATTGATTTCCATCGGCAACGGCACCGGCTCGCGCGAGACGGACAAGCTGGCGCAGGACCTGATCAAGCTGCGCCCCGATTTGAAGCTCACCAAGATCGTGGTGTCGGAGGCGGGCGCATCGGTGTACTCGGCCTCGGAATTCGCCTCGCGCGAATTGCCGGAGCTGGACGTCAGCTTGCGCGGCGCGGTGTCCATCGCGCGCCGCCTGCAAGACCCCCTGGCCGAGCTGGTGAAGATCGACCCCAAATCCATCGGCGTGGGCCAGTACCAGCACGACGTGAGCCAGGTGCAGCTGGCGCGCTCGCTCGATGCGGTGGTGGAAGACTGCGTGAACGCGGTGGGCGTGGATGTGAACACCGCCTCCGCCCCCTTGCTCGCGCGCGTCTCGGGCTTGTCCTCCAGCGTGGCGGCAAGCATCGTCAGCTATCGCGATGCGCACGGCATGTTCGCCAGCCGCGCCGCGCTCAAGGACGTGCCGCGCCTGGGCGACAAGACCTTCGAGCAGGCGGCGGGATTTCTGCGCATCATGAACGGCGCAAACCCGCTCGATGCCTCGGCGGTGCACCCCGAGTCCTACCCGGTGGTGGAGAAGATCCTGGCCGACATCAACAAGAACGTGAAGGAGGTGATCGGCGATGCCAGGCTGCTGAAGACCCTCACTCCCGCCAAGTATGCGGACGAGAAATTCGGCGTGCCCACCGTGACCGACATTTTGAGTGAATTGGAAAAGCCGGGGCGCGACCCGCGCCCGGAATTCACCACCGCCACCTTCAAGGAAGGGGTGGAGGAAATCCGCGACCTCAAGCCGGACATGATCCTGGAAGGCGTGGTCACCAACGTCGCCGCGTTCGGCGCGTTCGTCGACATCGGCGTGCACCAGGATGGCCTGGTGCACATCTCCGCGCTCTCCAATAATTTCGTGAAAGACCCGCACACCGTGGTGAAGGCCGGGCAAGTGGTGAAGGTGAAGGTGCTGGAAGTGGACGAGAAGCGCAAGCGCATCGCCCTCACCATGCGCCTTGCCGACAGCGCCGCCGATGCCGCCCGCAGCGGGGCAGGCAGTGTGCCGCGCGACAAGGCGCAGGACGCCAAGCGCGGGGCGCAGCACAAGCGCCAGGAGGCAGGCCGCCAGCAGGCAAAGCAGCCCGCGCCCACGGGGGCCATGGCGGCGGCGTTTGCCAAGCTGAAGAAATAGAAATGTCATCCGCCTGCAATGACAAGGTAAACTGGCAGTTCGTTTGATAAGGTTGGCAGGATATTATGAAACTGGCAGAAGTCGAACTCGTTGCGGGCAACCACTTTATTGCGATGCAGTACTATGGGCTCATACTCAATCGTACCTACCTGGTGCTTGCGGTCAATCACCACCTGGTCGGGCTGGTGGCAAACGGGCCGGTGAGCGAGAAGAACGATCACGACCCGCTCACGCACCTGATCACCACCAGCCTTGCGGTCAAGGGCGACCTGAACAACCCTTTCTCCTACCTGAACGAAAAATATCTGGCCAAGGCGCGCAACCTCGACCTGCTTGCGGATGATCTGTCGCAGGCAAACCGGGCCAATTTCAGAATCGGCTTTGAGGAGATCACCTCGGTGGAGTTTGACCCCAGCAAGAAGTGGGGCATGGGCAACTACCCGCACAGCGGCAAGCTGCACATCGGGGTGCGCGGCAGGAAACGCGAGTTTATTCTGCTGGGCAAACAGTCCGGCCCATTCCTTGCCGACAACATCAGGCAATCGCTTTCCGGCGCGGGCAATCCGCTCAAACAGGGCGCACTCTAATTCCATGCCTATAAGAATAGTTTCGAGATTTCCTGCCCGTCTGCGTATATCTACTGATTGTTTTTCAGGGCAAGCTACTCTAGCATGCGAAGCTTGGTCCCCCGCGGCTTTGCTCAAATTTGAGCAAATTATCAAGGCGTTATTCAAAAATATAAGGGGCAGAATTTGTTTGCGCGTAGCAAGGGAGAGCAGTTAAAAGCATTATAAAAATGCAATACGCATGAAATTCCTCTGAATCAAGAGGGGGCGGCGGATCCGGCGAACAGCCGGATCCAACTGGCCCGGACCGCTGCGCCGCCCGGCGCGACCCGCGCAACATCCACTGAACCACCATCCGAGTCACCGCAACCAGGATCGCGGGGCAACCGGCCCCTGCGCACTCACTGAATAGAAGGGTAGCTAGAAGCGGTAGCCCAGCAGGAAATTGGCGCTGGACAGGGTGCGGCGCACGGTGAGCGGGCTGTTGGCCGCGCTCCCCGCGAGGCGCTTGACCGAGAAGCCGGTGCTGCTGAACCATTGCTTGCCGAAGTTGTGCGCCCAGTTGGCGGTGAGCGCGTAGTCCTTGACGCCCGCGCTAGCGCTATAGGCGGTGAGCACGCCGCCTGACGCCAGGGCCTGCTGGTCATTCACGCCGAAATAGGTCTGGTTGTATTTCCCATTGCCCCAGTTCAGGTTCACGCCCAGGCGCAGGCGGTCGGCGCTCGAAACGGGAAGGCCCATGCCGCCGCCCAGCTCGGCATGGGTGCCGCGGATGCCGGTGGTGAGCCCGCTGGAAATGTACCAGGGGCCAAAGCGCAGGTTGAGGAATGCGCCGCCCTCGGCGGAATAGCGGATGTCGCCCATGCCCTTCAGGCGCGCATCGGCGTTTTCCCAGCGCGCGTGGCCCAGGGAAAGGCGCACGCCGTATTCCTTGCTGCGGTCGTCCGAAAAGTTGTAGCCGATGCCGCGCAGCGGGCTGATGAAAAGATGGCCTTTGCTGGCTTCGAGCAAGGGCATGAAGCGCAGGCGGTCATTGGCCGAGCCTTCGTAGCGCGGGACATAGCCCATGCCGCCACCCAGGGTGACATTCCATTCCGAGGGGGCGGGAGCGGGCTCGCCCGCAGGCGGGACGTTGCGCAGCGGCAGGTCGGGGATGGGTTCGGTGTTCGCGCGCTGGGCGTAAGCGGGCAGTGCTGCCATTCCGGCAGCCAGTAAGATCCAGTGTTTCACAAACAATCCTCTTGCCAGGTCGTAATTGCAAACAAAGACCGGCGCAGGCGTGGAAAGTTCCTCAGGCGCCAACCCAGGCGCTGGCGGCCTCGTAATCGGCGAACACGCGGATGTCGGCATCCACGAAAATGCGCGAGAGCCAGGCCTGCCAGGTGCGCCACTGGTCGGTGGTGACCACGGCGATCCTGGCGAAATCGTGCGGGTGCTGGCGGCTGAAGAACTTGAGTTCTTCCCAGGCCACGTCCACCGTGTAGGAAATCATGTCGCTCAGGTCGATCAGCAGGTTGACCGGGGTGGCGGAATGCAGTTTTTGCACGGCCTGGTCTTCGAATTGCTGGAAGTCGGCCAGGGTGAATTCGCCGAGCACGGCGGCGTTGAGCAGGGTGGGGCTTTGCTTGATGGTGATCATTTTTCGTTTTTTGCCTGGGAATACACGGGTCCTAGGCGCAAGCTTACCACACCGCTGGCGACTATGAGCAGCATGCCGAGCCAGCTTGCCAGCGGCAGGGTGTCGTGCCAGATCATGAGGCCGAACAGGCTGGCGAAGGCGATGGTGCTGTAGGAGAGGGTGCTCATCGCCATGGTATGGCCGATGCGGTAGGCGTGGGTCATGGCGAGCTGGGCAAAGGTGGCCGAGGCGCCGATGGCGGCCAGCAGCGCCAGTTCGGTGAGGTTGGGCGCATGCAGTCCGCCCTGCATCGGCATCCACGCGCCGCTGAACAGGGTGGCGACCAGGTTGAAATAGAACACGATGCGCAGGGCAGGTTCGCCCGCCTGGCCCAACTGGCGCACATTGAGGATGGCCACGGCGGCCAGCACGCCGGAGAGCAGGCCCAGCAGGCCGCTGCCGAATTGCTCGCGCGCCAGCGTGGGGTGGAGCAGCAGCACCACGCCGAGGAATCCCAGCGTGAGCGCGGCGCCGAACGGCAGGTGGAGCTTTTCCCTGAGCACGACGAGGGTGAGCAGGGCCAGGAATAGCGAGGAGGTGTAGTTGAGCGAGACGGCGGTGGCCAGCGGCAGGGTGGCAATGCAGTAGAAGAACAGCATCATCGCCACCGAGCCGGAAAGCCCGCGCCACAGGTGGCCGCGCCAGTGGGGCGTGGCAAGAGGCGTGCGGCTGTTCAGCATCATGGCGGCCAGGATCAGCAGGCTGAACAGCGAGCGGTAGAACACCAGTTCGCTGCTGGTGAAATGCGCCGCGCCGAACTTGACCAGCACGCCCATGCAGCCGAACAGCAATCCAGCCGCGAGCATCCAAAGTGCCCCCATGACGGCTTACTTCAGGTACGGCTCCAGGTTGCGGCGCAGGTATTCATGGAAGTGCAGCATGCCGTCCTCGGTGGGCGACTGGTAGGGCCCGACTTCCTCGATGCCCTGCTTGTACAGGGCGCGGCGCCCCTGGTGCATGCGCAGGCAGATGATGTCGTCTTCCACCGCGGTTTCGCGGTAGGCTTTTTTCTCGGCCTCCACGTAGTCGCGCTCGAACAGCACGATGTCTTCCGGGTAATAGAATTCCACGATGTTGGTGCAGGCATCCACCCCGCGCGGCACGATGGTGCTCACCACCAGCGTGTTGGGATACCACTCCACCATGATGTTGGGGTAGTAGGTGAGCCAGATCGCGCCGTATTTCGGCAGCTTGCCGTTGTTGTAGCGCAGCACCTGCTCGGCCCATTTCTCGTAAACCGGGCTGCCGGCCCTTTTCAGCGCATTGTTGATGCCCACGGTCTGCACGCTGCACTGGTCGCTGAAGGTCCATTCCAGGTCGTCGCAGTTGACGAACTGGCCCAGCCCCGGATGGAACGGCACCACATGGTAGTCTTCCTGATACACCTCGATGAAGGTCTTCCAGTTGAAGTTGTATTCGTCCACTTCCACGCGGTCCAGCACGTAGCCGGAGAAATCGATCTCGTCGAAGGCGGGGATGGCTGCCAGGTCGCGGGCGATGTCGCGCTTGCTGTTGAACAGCAGGCCATTCCATTTTTGCAGCGGCGACTTGTTCAGGTGCAGGCAGGGATTCTGCGGGAAATGCGGCGCGCCCAGCATCTCGCCGCTGGTCTTGTAGGTCCAGCGGTGCAGCGGGCACACGATATTCTTGGCGCTGCCGCGCCCGGTGAGCATGATGGCCTGGCGGTGGCGGCAGATGTTGGAAAGCAGCTCCACGCCGCTTTCGTTGCGCACCAGCATCTTCGCGTTGTCCAGGCTTTCCAGCACATGATAGTCGCCCAGGTTGGGCACCATCAGTTCATGGCCCACATAGCCCGGCCCTTGGTCGAACAGGATGCGCTGTTCGAGTTCGAGCACTGCGGGGTCGAAAAACCAGCGTAACGGGGGCTGTGCAGACACCTTGCTGAATTGACCGGCTTTTGCGAGTTCGGTCATACCCTCTCCTCCAAAACTGAAAAAGTGAAAAACACTTGTTATTTATATGGTTCGGGGGATTGTCCCCCAAAACGAAAGGGGGGGCAACAAAAAAGTGGCAATGGGAAATGTTTTTGCGACAGGGGCGGTTTTTCCAGCAAAACCGGGGCCCGCAGGGGATGTCATCGCGCAAAAAAATGCCGCTGCGAACGCAAAAATGCGTCCGGCAGCGGCATTGTCCGAGTGGGGTTATAAACTATTTCAGGTGCCGCGCCATGCGTTCCAGCACGGTGGTGCGCGGGAACAAGGCCACCACCGCATCCACCGAAGGCGTCTGGGTCTGGCCGGTGAGCATCACGCGCAGCGGCATGGCGAGCTTGGGCATCTTGAGATTGTGCGCGGCAATGGTCTCCTTGATCGCCGCGGCGATGGCGGGAGCGGCCCATTCCACTTCGCTCAGGCGTTCCATCAATTCTTTGAGCACCGGGATGGATTCCGGCGTCAGGTGTTGCTGCAGCAATTCCGGGGAGGGATGCAGGTCCATGTAATACACCTCGGCGGCATCGGCCAGCTCGTTCAGCGTCGCCACGCGCTCCTTGTACAGCGCAATGATGTGCTCCAGCGCGGGCGCATCGCTCACCAGCACCTTGCGCGCCTCCAGCCGGGGGCGCACCAGCGCGGCCAGGCGCGCGTTGGCGGCGGCCTTCAGGTAATGCTGGTTCACCCAGTTCAGCTTCTCGGTGTTGAACTGCGCGGCGGAGGGCGTGATGTGGTCGAGGTCGAACCACTGGCAGAACTGCTCCACCGAGAAGATCTCCTCGTCGCCGTGCGACCAGCCCAGGCGCGCCAGGTAGTTGATCACCGCCTCCGGCAGGTAACCATCCTCGTCGTACTGCATCACGCTCACCGCGCCGTGGCGCTTGGAAAGCTTGGTGCCGTCGTCGCCCAGGATCATCGAAAGGTGGGCGTATTGCGGCACGCTGGCGCCGAGCGCCTTCAGGATGTTGATCTGGCGCGGAGTGTTGTTCACGTGGTCGTCGCCGCGTATCACATGGGTGATGCCCATGTCCCAGTCGTCCACCACCACGCAGAAGTTATAGGTGGGCGTGCCGTCGGCGCGGGCGATGATGAGATCGTCCAGCTCGGAGTTGGCGAACTCGATCACCCCCTTCACCAGGTCTTTCCACGCCACCGTGCCGGAAGTGGGGTTCTTGAAGCGCACCACCGGCTGCACTCCCGAGGGCGGCGTGGGCAGCGCCTTGCCCGGCTCGGGGCGCCAGCGCCCGTCGTACCTGGGCTTGAGCCCCGCCGCGCGCTGCGCCTCGCGCATCGCCTCCAGCTCCTCCGGCGAGGTGTAGCAATAATAGGCCAGGCCCTTGTCCAGCATCTGCTGGATCGCCTCCTTGTAGCGGTACATGCGCTGCATCTGGTAGAACGGGCCTTCGTCGTAGGCCAGGTTCAGCCACTTCATCCCATCCAGGATGGCCTGCACCGCCTCCGGCGTGGAACGCTCCACATCGGTATCCTCGATGCGCAGGATGAATGTGCCGCCGTGCTTGCGGGCATAGGCCCAGGAAAACAGCGCGGTGCGGGCGCCGCCGATATGCAAGAAACCGGTGGGGCTGGGGGCGAAACGGGTACGGACGGTCATATAGGTGGGCGTAAAGGCAAAATCCGGAAACCGCGTATTTTACGCCAGCCGGGGACGAACGGCCAAAAAATTGACCTAAAAGGGCCGAATGTGGTTTAATGCCCGCCCTCTATCGGGCGGTTAGCTCAGCGGTAGAGCACTGCCTTCACACGGCAGGGGTCACTGGTTCGATCCCAGTACCGCCCACCAAATGAAAAAGCCCGCACTTGTGCGGGCTTTTGTTTTATGTCCCAGAATTAATGCGATGCTGAGCCCTTTGGCTTATAGTATTGTGGCTCAATATTGAGGGGGAAATATGCTAAATAAATTAATAAATAAATTGGAACATGCTAAGGGGCAATCCGAATACGTTATTTGCGTAGTCGTAGATATTAGAGGTTTCTCCTCTTTTTGTAATACACGTCAGGCCCCTGACATAGGTACATTTATAGCGAAATTCTATATAGCAATATTAAGAAAGTATTTTTCGAATGCTGCTTATGCAAAGCCGACTGGGGATGGGCTATTAATGCTGTTTCGATTTACAGAGCAAGATCTGCAAAAGGTTGCTGAGAGAATAGTAACCAGTTGCTTGAAAGCGATTAAGGAGTATCCCAGTCTACTTCTCAATGATCCGATGATAACTTTTGAAATGCCCGGGCAAATTGGATTTGGCATTGCGCGTGGCACGGCATTTTGTCTTTACTCAGGCAGGGAGGTTATAGATTACTCAGGTCCAGTTTTAAATTTGGCAACAAGGCTGAATGATTTTGCTCGACCAAATGGCATCGTAATTGACGGCGCATTTAAGATTGAACAATTACTTTCAAAGGAAACACAACTGAACTTCGTGAGAAACGATAAAGTGTACATTCGCGGGATAGCAGAGAGTGCGCCAACTGTTATTTGTCATTCCAAGGGCGTTATATTGAGCCCCGAGGTCAGTATTCCGATCCACATAGACGAATGGAAGGAATTCAGTCAGAAATTAACTTACGCTCAAATTAAAAAACTAGTTGGATCAAATTACAATGTTGTGCTTCCGTCAGCACCCGCTTCGCAAAACAAAATTAAGGCCGCACTTGTATATTCACATCCGGATTTAGAGAATCATATACTAACAAAAGCTCTAGATATCCATGCTTTTACAAACGATGCGAGAGGCCCGAGGGTGACGTTCGAAGGGAGTGCAATAGTCCAAAAGCTGAAGGATCAGAAACTGACTACTAAGTCTATAGTGGCCATTTCAATTCAATATGTCCCTAAAGTTAAGAATTAATCGAACTAAAGGGGCCAGCTTCGCAATTGTTTTAAGCCAAGCCCGCACCCGCGCCTTTCCCCGCCCCGCATCACTGCCCCTGCGCCGTCAGCCTTTCCCTAAGCGTGCCCTCGTTCAGCGCGGGCGAGCCCGGTAGGTTGGGCTGAATGAAATGAAGCCCAACATTTTTCCTTGGATCTGTTGGGCTTCGCCTTGCTCAGCCCAACCTACGAACTTTTTTCAGTTTTGTTTAGGGGTTTAGGTGAGTGCTGCGTGATGAAATGGAGCGCAATAAAGCAGAAGCAGCATACAGCACGATCAGCATGCCTACCAGATCGCCGGCAAACATGGGGAATAGACCTGTCAGCCAGCTTTGCGCAATGCCCGAATATTGAAAATACAGGTTGTGCGACACGGAGTTGAATGCAGCCCCTAACAATGCAAACACAAGCAGTTGCCAAGCTCTCAAACCTCCCAGGTCTGCTCTCACGTTCATCAAGTGCGAGCCCAGCAATGCTGCCAGCATTGGGCAAATGGAGGACAAGATTGGGAATATGTAAGTGTCCGCGCTGGCAATG
>DATDDB010000110.1:0-3972 GCA_036524005.1 Gallionellaceae bacterium
GTAGAAAAAACCGTCGCAGGTGGCGCAGCCGGAAACGCCCTTGCCCATGAATGCCTCTTCCGAGGGCAGACCCAGATACTGCGCCGAAGCACCGGTGGCGATGATCAGCGCATCGCAGGTGTAGATGCCGCTATCGCCCTCCAGCGTAAAAGGCTTCTGCTTCAGCTTTGCGGTGTGGATATGGTCGAAAATGATCTGCGTGTTGAAGCGCTCCGCATGCTGCTGAAAGCGCTGCATCAGCTCCGGCCCCTGCACGCCGTTCACATCGGCGGGCCAGTTATCCACCTCGGTGGTCGTCATCAGCTGGCCGCCCTGCGCCATCCCGGTGACCAACACCGGGTTCAGGTTGGCACGCGCGGCATAGACCGCCGCCGTGTATCCGGCCGGACCGGAACCGAGTATGAGCAAACGGTGGTGCTGGGTCTTTTTTTCCATGATCTCGAAGCTTTCGTCTAAAGAATGCGCCTTTGGCTTACATTGGGGCAAAAGCGAAATTTAACAGTGGCGCGCCCCGCTGTCGAGTAGAATACACTCACTATGGTATTGCGTATTTTTGTATCGCTGCTGCTGTGCTCGGCCTGCGCCTCTGGCTGGGCCTACGATTCCCCGGCCATCCCCGCATTCATCGACGAAATGGTGACCAGGCACCAATTCAAGCGCGACGAACTCGATCGCACCTTTGAAAAGGCGCAATACAAACAGCCCATCATCGACGCCATCACCAACCCGGCCACCTCCAAGCCCTGGCCGGAATACCGCGCCAACTTCGTCAACGACGCACGCGTCGCGCAAGGCCTCAAATTCTGGAAGAAAAACGCCGAAGCCCTGCGCCGCGCCGAAGACCAATACGGCGTGCCGCAGGAAATCATTGTCGCCCTGCTCGGCGTGGAAACCTTCTACGGCCAGCAGGCCGGCACCTACCGCACCCTGGATGCCCTCTCCACCCTGGCTTTCAGCTACCCGCCGCGCGCCGATTTTTTCCGCAGCGAACTGGAGCAATACCTCCTGCTCGCGCGCGAGCAGCGCTTCGACCTGCTTGGCATACGCGGCTCATACGCGGGCGCACTGGGCTACCCGCAGTTCATGCCCAGCAGCTATCGCAAATACGCGGTGGACTTCAACCTCAATGGGCGCATAGACCTGCTCAACGAGCGCGCCGATGCCATCGGCAGTGCGGCCAACTACCTCAAGCAATACGGCTGGGTGAGGGGCGAGCCCATCGCCGTGCGCGCCAAATTCAGCGGAGAATTCTGCCCCGGCGACGTTAAAACCCCGCGCAGCATCGGCGCCTGGGCGGAAGCGGGCATCAGCCTCGTGCAGCCTTATGCGCCCGGCAAGGAGCCCGCCAAGCCTGCGCGGCTGTTGGATTTTACGGTGAATGACGGCAAGGAATTCTGGCTGGCGTTCGGCAATTTCGACGTCATCATGACCTATAACAACAGCAGCTTTTACGCCATGACGGTGTTGCAGCTTGCGGAAGAGCTGCGCGCGGCGCGGATGGGAAAACGGTCGCGGTAATATCTGCGGGACTAGGCTGCTGCCCTCCCCCTGCAAGGGGGAGGGCAGGGAGGGGGTGGAGTCTGGACATACCTCCATCCCACTCTTCCTCGAAATGGCTGTTACCTGAGGTTGGTCACCCGGCGTGCGCCGTTATAGCGCTGCGCCCAATAGTTCATCTTCATATCCACGATTTCCACGCGCTTGCCCGTGCTGGGCGAGTGGATGAACTGCGCATTGCCGAGATAAATGCCCACATGGGAATAGGGCCTGCCCAGCGTATTGAAAAACACCAGGTCGCCGGGCTGCAGCTGTGTTGCGCTCAGGCGCTGGCCCACGCCGCTCATGTCGTGGGCGCTGCGCGGCAGCTGCACCCCGCGCGTGTGGGAATACACATGCTTCACAAACCCGCTGCAATCAAAGCCCGTGCGCGGCGTCTCGCCCCCGTAATGGTAAGGCGTGCCGATCAGGCTCTTGGCATAGGGAATCACATCGCGGCTTGCGCCGCCGGCAGAAGCCGCATGCTGCGGCGGGTTTGAGGAACACGCCGCCAGCACAAACAGCGACAAAACTGCAATAAGTTTCTTCATAACGATTTTAATTTACTGCAATTATGCGCTGTTTGTAAAGGAAAATTTTACGCCCGGTTGTAATCGCGCCACACCAGCAAACCCAGCGCCAGCAGGGCAAAAGCCCCGCCGCCGTAGAAAGTGAGCGCCGCGCCCAGGCTATCCCACAGCGTTCCGGCCACCACGCTGGCCGCCAGCATGGCAGCCCCACTGAAAAGATTGAAAAAACCATATGCCGTGCCGCGCAGATCGGCGGGCGCCACATCCGCCACCATCGCCGCCAGCAAGCCCTGCGTCATGGCCAGATGCAGCCCCCACAGCGCCACCCCGGCAAACACAAAGCCCAGGTGGCTGCTGGCCGCCAGCAACAAATCCGCCCCCACCAGCAGCACCAGTCCGATTTTCAAGAGGGTAGCGTGGCGCATGGAATCGGCCAGCTTGCCGAAAGGGTAAGCCGCCAGCGCATACACAGCATTCATCGCCACAAAAACCGCAGGCAGCCAAGCTAGCGCCAGCCCGCCATCCATGGCGCGCAGCACCAAAAAAGCCTCGGAAAAGCGCGCCAGGGTGAAAATTGCCCCCACCGCCACCACCCACCAATAATCCCCCCCCAGACGGCGGAGGTTTTCGAGAACGAGGGGATTGGTGCGCTTGCCATTCAGATGAGTATCAGGCTCCTGCACCCCGAAAAACAGCAGCGCCACCGCCAGAAAAGCCGGAATCACCGCAAACCAGAAAACATGGCGGAAGTTATCCGCCAGCAGCAGCATCAGCCCTATGGCCAGCAGCGGGCCGAGAAAAGCCCCCACCGTATCCAGCGCCTGGCGCAGCCCGAAAGAAGCCCCGCGCAAATGGGCGGGCGCAATATCGGCCACCAGCGCATCGCGCGGCGCCCCGCGTATGCCCTTGCCGGTGCGGTCTATCAGGCGCGCAGCCAGCACCATGCCCGAACTGCCGGCCAGCGCAAACAGCGGCTTGGAAAGCGCCCCCAGCCCATAGCCGATGACGGCCAGCGCCTTGCGGCGGCCCAGATAATCGGAAAGCACCCCGGAAAAAATTTTAACGATCAGCGCCAGCGACTCGGCCAGCCCCTCGATGATGCCCAGCACCGTGGCGCTGGCCCCCAAAGACCCTACAATAAAAGCAGGTAAAAGGCTATGGATAAGCTCGCTTGAAACATCCATCAGCAGGCTGACAAAGCCCAACACCCAGATGCTGACGGGAATCTGGCGCAGGCTCATCGCGCGGATGGACTAAATTTCCTTCTCCCAGCGGGAGAGGGATTGCGGGAGAAGGAAAAGCCAGCCATAGTGCTTATGGCTTATTTCGAACCGCCGGGCTTGGTCTCGCAGGTATTCACCCCCAGCACCATCCAGATCGGGCAGAAGCTGAAAACCGCCGTGCCCAGCAGCACCAGGCCCACCACAGCAAGCACATAGGCCCAAATGCCCAGCGTGGCCACCGAATACATGCCGCCGCCGATCAAAGCCAGCCCCAGCAACACGCGCACTATCCTATCTATCGTGCCAACATTCTTATTCATGGCGAAACTCCTTTCATGGAAGGGAAAGATACTGCCAACACGCCTCCATAAGCGTTAGATACACGGAAAGAGGCAGGGTTCGCCCCGGAAGGCTATGCTACGCCTATTACGCCCAGATGAAAATCAAGCGCAAAACCCAGTTCCCAAACTGCAAAAACCCCGATATAATGCGCGACTTCGCAAAAACGCGCCCGTAGCTCAGCTGGATAGAGTACTTGGCTACGAACCAAGGGGTCAGGAGTTCGAATCTCTTCGGGCGCGCCAGAATTACATGAAAATGGGCACTGATTCAGTGCCCATTTTTATTTTCATCGCCCCTGATTAATTCCCTGTTTTAACAGCAAATTATTACTTGCCAAGGTC
>DATDDB010000111.1:0-47891 GCA_036524005.1 Gallionellaceae bacterium
GCTGATGCACGCCGCCGGAGGCAAGAGCCTGCTGGTCGCCAAGATCGAGCGCGCCGAAGCCATCCCGGTGCTGGGCGACATCATCGAAGCGTCCGACGCCATCATGGTGGCGCGCGGTGACCTGTCGGTGGAAGTCGGCGATGCGGCCGTGCCCGGCCTGCAGAAGAAGATGATCAAGATGGCGCGCGCCAAGAACAAGCTGGCGATCACCGCCACGCAGATGATGGAATCGATGATCACCAATCCGATTCCGACGCGCGCCGAGGTGTCGGACGTGGCCAATGCCGTGCTCGACGGCACCGATGCGGTGATGCTGTCGGCGGAAACCGCAGTGGGCGACTATCCGGTGGAAACCATCGAGTCCATGGCGCGCATTTGCCTGAAGGCCGAGAAAGAGGCGGAGGAAAACGAGCTGGATCGCCGCCGCAGCCGCGCCAAGTTTACGCGCATCGACCAGTCCATTGCCATGTCCGCGCTGTATGCCGCTTCGCACTTCAAGGTCAAGGCCATCGTGGCATTGACCCAGTCCGGTTCCACCGCGCTGTGGATGTCGCGTGTCAATGCCGGCGTACCGATTTTCGCGCTGACCCCGACCAAGGCCACGCTGAGCAAGGTTACGCTGTTCAGCGGCGTGCACCCGATCTCGTTCAACCTCGAGTCGAAATTCCCCTCCGAGGTGTTGATCGCAGCAGAGGAAGAGTTGCTGCGCCTCGGGCTGGTGCAGCCGGGGGAAATGATGGTGATGACCATAGGCGAAGCCATCGGCAAGGCGGGGCACACCAATACCTTGAAGATCGTGCGTGTAGGCGATCACCATGCGGAATAAAGGGTTGTAGTCCGGCAGGGTAAACTCTACACTGCCCGGCTAAACAGGTTTAACAGGATATTTTTTAGTTCAGGAGAAAAAAATGGCACTTGTCTCTCTACGTCAACTGCTCGATCACGCCGCGGAAAACAGCTACGGCTTGCCCGCTTTCAACGTCAACAACCTGGAACAGGTCAAGGCCATCATGGAAGCGGCTGACGAGTGCAACAGCCCGGTCATCATGCAGGGCTCCGCTGGCGCCCGCAAGTACGCAGGCGAGCCGTTCCTGCGCCACCTGATCGAAGCCGCCGTCGAAATGTACCCGCACATCCCTGTGGTCATGCACCAGGACCATGGCGCATCTCCCGCAGTCTGTATCAACGCCATCAAGTCCGGCTTCTCCAGCGTGATGATGGACGGTTCGCTGATGACCGACGGCAAGACGCCTTCCTCGTTCGAGTACAACGTCAACGTCACCCGCAGCGTGGTGGAAATGTCCCACGCGGTCGGCGTTTCCGTCGAAGGCGAACTGGGCTGCCTGGGTTCGCTCGAATCCGGCCACGGCGAGAAGGAAGACGGCCACGGCGCGGAAGGTGTGCTCTCGCACGACCAACTGCTGACCGATCCCAATGAAGCCGCCGAATTCGTCAAGGCCACCCAGGTGGACGCACTGGCGATCGCCATCGGCACATCGCACGGCGCGTACAAGTTCACCAAGCCGCCCACAGGCGACACCCTGGCGATCAGCCGCATCAAGGAAATCCATGCGCGCATCCCCAACACCCACCTGGTGATGCACGGTTCCTCCTCGGTGCCGCAAGAATGGCTGGAAGTCATCAACCAGTTCGGCGGTGCGATGCCGCAGACCTACGGCGTGCCGGTTGCCGAAATCGTTGAAGGCATCAAGCACGGCGTGCGCAAGGTGAACATCGACACCGACCTGCGCATGGCCTCCACCGGCGCCACCCGCCGTTACCTGGCGCAGAACCCCAAGGATTTCGATCCGCGCAAATTCCTGGCCGAGACCACCAAGGCCATGAGGGCAATCTGCAAGGCGCGTTATGAAGCCTTCGGTTCCGCCGGTCAGGCTGCGAAGATCAAGCCGATCTCGCTTGACAGCATGGCCGCCCGCTACAGCAAGGGCGAGCTCAAGGCAGTCATCAAGTAAGCGAGCTTTTCACCCATAAAGGGAGCGGCGCAAGCCGCTCCCTTTGTTTTGCCCATCGTATTCCAAGATGGCAGCAAGCGTAATGACCAAGAAACGTAACACGGCAAATCCCTGAAGCAAAATGGACGATCAACTCCGCAAGAAGTGCCACGATTTCATCAACAAGCTGCTGCGTTTGATGCTGGAACGCAAGGCATCCGACCTGTTCATCACCGCCGGCTACCCTCCTGCGTTCAAGGCGTTCGGCAAGCTGATGCCGGTGGAAGGTGCCAAGCCACTGTCGCCCGAAGAAACGCGCCACCTGGCGCACGCCATCATGAGCAACAAGCAGTGGGATGAATACCTGGCGAACAAGGGCTGCAACTTCGCCATCAGCCCGGAGGGGATCGGGCGCTTCCGCGTGAACATCTTCACCCAGCAGCACCACACCGGCATGGTGCTGCGCACCATCACCACCAAGATTCCGGATTTCGACGAAATGGGGCTGCCGCCCATCCTGAAGGACGTGGTGATGGCCAAGCGCGGGCTGGTGCTGCTGGTGGGCGGCACGGGATCGGGTAAATCCACCACCCTGGCCGCGCTGCTCAACCACCGCAACAAGAATTCGCACGGCCACATCATCACCATCGAAGACCCGGTCGAATACGTGCATCCGCACCAGAATTGCATTATCACCCACCGCGAGGTGGGAGTGGACTGCAATACCTGGCATGACGCGCTGAAGGACACGTTGCGCCAGGCGCCGGACGTAATCCTGATCGGCGAGATTCGCGACCACGACACGATGGAATATGCGATCAACTTCGCCGAGACCGGGCATCTGGCGATGGCGACCCTGCATGCCAACAACGCCAACCAGGCGCTGGATCGCATCATCAACTTCTTCGGGCCGGAGAAGCGCGAACAATTGCTGATGGACTTGTCGCTCAACCTGCAGGCCATCGTGTCGCAGCGCCTGATTCCCACGGTGGACGGCAAGCGCGCGGCGGCGATCGAAATCATGCTGGCCTCCTCGACGATCAAGGACCTGATCTTCAAGGGCGAAGTAGGCGCCATCAAGGAGGCCATGGCCGCCTCGCGCAACCTGGGCATGCAAACCTTCGACCAGGCGCTGTTCGACCTGCTGATGGCAGGAAAGATCAGCTATGAGGAGGCGCTCAAAAACGCCGATGCGGTCAACAACCTGCGCCTGCGCATCAAGCTCGAAGGCGGCAAGGCGGCGCCAGAAGAAGCGCGCAGCGCGGAAAAAATGCCGGAACTCAGCCTGGCAGAAGACAAGCCCGATCCGGAGCTGGAAGTGGCCTAGGGCTCAACCGGGCGGTGCTTGCGCTTCCAGAAACAGACCGCAAGCATGGCGGCAGCCAGCACTAGCACCAGCGCGTTGCCGAAGCGCACGTAAGGCGTGCTGCCGGCATAGCCCTGGACCATGGCGGTTAGCGTGGCTTCCTCATGCTGCGGGAGCATGTGCAGTATCCTGCCGTTGCGGTCGATCACGGAGGTCACGCCGGTGTTGGTGGCGCGCAGCATCACGCGCCCGCTCTCCAGCGCGCGCACCTGCGCCACCTGGTTGTGCTGGATTGCGGCGGCAGAGTTGCCGTACCACGCATCGTTGGTGACATTCACCAGCAAGGTGGCTTCGGGCAGGTAACGGATGATCTCCTCGCCGAACACATCTTCATAGCAAATGTCCACGGCAACCTTTTGTCCGGCCACATTCAGCACCTCCTGACGCTCGCCGCCGCGCGCCAAATCGCCCATCGGGATGTTCAGCACATCGTTGATCAGCCAGCCCAGCGCCGGGCGCAGGGGGATGAACTCGCCGAACGGCACCAGGTGGTTCTTGCGATAGCTCCGGCTTTCCGCCGTGCCCAGCGTGTATACGCTGTTGTAATAAAGGCCGTGGTCGCGCTCGAATGCACCGATCAGCACATCGCCGCCATTGGCGCGCGCGTGGTCGCGCAGCGCAGCGGACAGGCTGTCCGGCACGTCCTGGCGCAGGATGGGGAAGGCGGTTTCAGGAAGCACGATCAGGCGCGCATCGGATTGCAGGGCGAGACGGCGGTAGGTCTCCAGCGAGCTGGAAAGCTGGTCCGCATTGAACTTGAGTTCCTGCGGGATGTTGCCCTGCAACAGGCTAACCTTGACCGGCTCGCCCAGCGGCTGGGTCCATTCCACCGTGCGCAACAGCGCGCCCAGCATCCAGATCGCCAAAAATGCCAAGGCAGCAATCCAAGTACGTCCGCCAGGCTTGGCCGGCGAGCGCGCAAGCAGCGCACGCAGGGGCGGATACAGAAGGGCCAGCAGGCCTGCGCTCACCGCCGTGAGCAGCGAAGTACCATACACTCCGAGAATGGGCGTATATCCTCCCAGCGGGCTTTCCACTTGCGAGTAGCCGGCAAGCATGCAGGGAAAGCCGGTGAAAGCCAGGCCGCGCAGCCATTCGAGCAATGCCCAGGTGGCGGGCATGGCAAGCGCAAGGCGCATCCAGGGCGGGCCGGGGAGCCTGGCTTGCGCGTAGCCCGCCAAGGCGGAAAACAGGGCGAGGAAGGCGCCCGCCAGCAGGGTGACTGCGGCCGCGAGCAGGGGATGCATGTCGCCGTAATCGTGCAGCGCGACGTAGATGAAACTGATGCCTGCACCGTATATCCCGAGGCCGAAGAAAAAGCCCAGCCATGCCGCCGCTCGCGGCGAGCCGGCGCGGAACCAGAGCAGGAACAGCAGCGCAAGCGAAACCACGGTCAGCGGAAAAAGGTGGAACGGTGCGGCTGCAAAGAAGGCCAGCAGTCCTGCGGCAAAGGCGAGCAGGGCTATTTTCAGGGACGGAAATTTCACGATTTTGCGGGAGAAGATTGATTTGCAGGATTATACGGTGTAACTTCGCTTTATTCCTCAGTTGGTTTGATTCCCGGCACCATGCTCGAATTCACCGAATACACCAAAATATTCATCAGCCTGTTTGCAGTGCTCGATCCCGTCGGGATCATCCCCATCATCATCGCCTTCACCGCGGGGATGAGGCGCGAAAAGCGCGCAAGGGTAGGGCAGATGGCATCGCTGTCGGTATGCGGCATCCTGCTGGTGGCGCTGCTGGTGGGCCAGTTGCTGCTGGAATTTTTCGGCATCAGCATCAATTCGTTCCGTACTGCGGGCGGGATCTTGCTGCTGCTGATGTCCATCACCATGCTGACCGGGCCGAAGCCATTCCCGTCCGATGTCACGGATGGCGATGCCACCCGGTCATCCCTTGCCATCGTGCCGCTTTCAACCCCGTTGCTGGCTGGCCCTGGCGCAATCAGCACCGTGATAGTGGACGCGCACAAGGGGACGGGCGTGGCGCACTACGCCATCCTGACGCTGGTGATCATCCTGCTGAGCTTCACCGTGTGGCTGACCTTTTTGGCGGCCCCACAGGTGGAAAAGCGCATGGGCCAGACCGGCATCTATATTTTTACGCGCCTGATGGGCCTGGTGCTGGCTTCCATTGCGGTGGAATTCATTGCGGGAGGATTGAAAGGGCTCTTCCCGGCGCTTGGATGAATATCTCTCGCCCCAGTCACAAAAAGCAATCAGGTTGATGGAAAAAGTCAGACTCTCAAAATTGATGTCCGAGCAGGGACTATGCTCACGCCGCGAGGCCGACAGCTACATCGAGCGCGGGCTGGTGAAGGTGGACGGCGTAGTGGTGAGCGAACTCGGCACCAGGATATTCCCCAACCAGCGCATCACGCTGGAGCGCGCAGCCCAGGCGCTGCAGCAAGCGCGCGTCACCATCCTGCTCAACAAGCCGGTGGGCTATGTATCCGGCCAGGCCGAAGAGGGTTATAAGCCTGCGGTGACGCTGGTCAGCGCAGCTTCACGCTATAGCGGGGATGCGGCGCAGTTGCGCTTCAGTCCGGCGCAACTGCGGGGCCTGGCGCCCGCCGGCCGCCTGGACATCGATTCGACCGGGCTGCTGGTGCTGACCCAGGATGGGCGGATCGCCAAGCAGCTCATCGGCGAGGACTCGGAGATCGAAAAGGAATACCTGGTGCGGGTGCAGGGCAAGCTGGCGCCGAACGGCCTGGCGCTGCTCAATCACGGGTTGTCCCTGGACGGGAAAAAGCTCAAGCCCGCAAAGGTAAGCTGGCAGAACGAAGACCAGTTGCGCTTTGTGCTGCGCGAAGGCAGGAAACGCCAGATCCGACGCATGTGCGAACTGGTGGGCCTGAAAGTGACGGGGCTGAAGCGGGTGCGCATCGGCAAGGTGAAGCTGGGAGACTTGCCGCAAGGGCAGTGGCGTTACCTGCGCGAGGACGAGTCCTTCGGTTGAACGGGGGGAGGGAAGGATTAATGGAAAGCGCTTAGCGCTACACCTTGCTCTGCTCGTCCAGCGCCTTGGGCTTGACCAGTTTCGCTGCGAGGATGCCCACCTCGTACAGCAGGCTCAGCGTGGCTGCGAACAGGATCATCGAACCCGCATCTGGCGGCATGAAGATCGCCCCGGCCACGGTCGAGCCCAGTATCACGTAGCGGCGAACTTGCTGCAGTTGGTCTGTCGTCACCATCCCCACGCGCACCAGCACAACCACCACGACCGGCACCTGGAATGCCAGGCCAAAGGCGATGAACATGGTCAGGGCGAAACTCAGGTATTTGTCGATGTCGGTCATCACCGCGACGCCTTCTGGCGCGGTGCCGATGATGTAGGCGAACACGAATGGGAATATGAGGAAATAGGCAACGGCCACACCGGCCAGGAACAACAGTGTGCTTGCCACGATCAACGGCAGCACCAGGCGCTTTTCATGCGCATACAGGCCAGGTGCTACGAAGCGCCAGGCTTGGTAAAGAATGTACGGCAACGCGATGATGAGCGCCGCCATCCCGGCCACCTTGAGCGGCACGAAAAAAGGCGTGGTGACATCGGTGGCGATCATGTGCCCGCCTGCAGGCAGCTTCGCCAATAAGGGCTGGGCCAGCAGGGTGTAAAGCCTGTTGGCAAACGGCATCAGGCAAAGGAAGACCGCCACCAGCGCCAGCAGGGAATGCACCACCCGCTTGCGCAGTTCGATCAGGTGGGCGATAAAGCTTTCGCCGGCGCTCATTGTTCTGGAGGTGTGTTTTTAGGTTTGGCGGCAGGGGGCAGCGCCGCCTGGTCGATGGCACTGTTGAGCTCGCGCACCTGCTGGTTCACGGTTTGAGTGGCGGATTGCGCGCCTTGCTGCAGCGTCTGCTCGGCCTGGCTGGCCTCCTGCTGCACCTTTTGCTGCATCTGGCGGAATTCCTCGATCGCCATGTCGCGCGCGATGTCGGCCTTCACGCCATTGACATAGCGCTGCGCGCGCCCCCACATCATGCCCATGGTGCGCGCCACTTTTGGCAGTTGCTCGGGCCCGATCACCACGAGCGCAACCACCATGATCACCAGTAGCTCTGTAAAAGTGATGCCGAACATGACGAGATATTTTCAGGCAGGTACAGCCCGCAACAGGCGGGCGGCTTAGGCCTTGTTCTGCGTCTTGTCCTTCACTTCGCCCTCGATGGTGGTGCCGGCCTGTTTGTCCTGCACTTGCTTGGGCTGCTCATCCTCGCTCTTCATGCCTTCCTTGAAGCCCTTTATCGCGCCACCCAGGTCGCTGCCGATGTTGCGCAGTTTCTTCGTGCCGAAGATCAGCACCACGACCGCCAGTAGAATTAATAAGTGTGTAGCACTAATGCCCATTTTGCTCTCCTAATGATCAAATTATGCGGCGGGGTCATGCTTGATGTTGCCGCCGCCCAGAATGTGTATATGCAAATGAAATACCAGTTGCCCGCCGGCCTTGCCGGTGTGTATCGCCGTCTTGAAACCGTTCGGCAAACCCTGTTCGCCCGCCAGCTTCGGCGCCAGCAACAGCATCTTGCTTAGCAGCGGCGCGTGCGATTCATCCGCATCGGCCAGCGAGGCGATGTGCTGCTTGGGGATGATCAGGAAATGCACCGCCGCCGCAGGGTTGACGTCGTGAAAAGCCAGCACGTCCTCATCCTCGTATACCTTGCGGCTAGGGATCTCGCCGCGCACAATTTTGCAGAATATGCAGTCGTCAGCCATGGCTATGCCTTCCTTCCCGCTTTCTCCGCGATGCCGGACATGCCTTCGCGCCGCGCCAGTTCATTGAGTACGTCCGCAGCGGAAAGGCCGTGATGCGCGAGCAGCACCATGCAGTGAAACCACAAATCGGCGGTTTCGTACACCAGATGCGTGTTGTCAGCGCCCTTGGCGGCCAGCACGACCTCGGTTGCCTCTTCGCCGACTTTTTTCAGTATGGCATCCTCGCCCTTGCTGAAAAGTTTCGCGACATAGGAGGTATCGGGCGCTGCATGTTTACGCGCATCGATGGTTGCGGTCAGACGTTCAAGTATGTCGTCGCTCATTTCTTGTATATTTCTTCCGGCGCCTTCAGCACCGGGTCAGTTTCCACCCAGGCGCCGTTTTCCAGCTTGCTGTAAAAGCAGCTTTCGCGCCCGGTATGACAGGCGATGCCGCCCAGTTGTTCCACCTGCAGCAGCACCACGTCCTGATCGCAATCAATGCGGATTTCCTTCACCTTCTGGGTGTGGCCGGATTCCTCGCCCTTGCGCCACAGCTTCTTGCGCGAACGCGACCAGTATACCGCCACGCCGGTTTCAACGGTAAGCTTGAGCGCTTCCCGGTCCATCCAGGCCACCATCAGCACGCGCCCGGAATTCGCGTCCTGCGCGACCGCGGTCACCAGCCCGTCTGCTGACCAGTTGACCTTGTTCAGCCAGGACTCGCCGGTCATAACCGAACCTCCGAAAGAAGACGAGATACGGTTATTCCCGCACCCGTCGCTATCGCGCACCGTGTCATAACCGCACCTCTATGCCCTGTTGCGCCATGAACTGCTTGGCCTGCTGCACGGTATATTCGCCGAAATGGAAAATGCTGGCGGCCAGCACCGCATCCGCGCCACCCTGCTTGACGCCATCCGCCAGGTGCTGCAGATTGCCCACGCCGCCGCTGGCGATCACCGGGATTTCCAGCGCATCGGTCACGGCACGCGTCAGGTTCAGGTCAAAGCCGCTTTTCTGGCCGTCGCGGTCCATGCTGGTGAGCAGGATCTCGCCCGCGCCCAGCCCCTGCATTTTTTTCGCCCATTCTACCGCATCCAGGCCGGTGGCCTTGCGCCCGCCGTGAGTGAACACTTCCCACTTGCCCGGTCCGGTCTGCTTGGCGTCTATCGCCACCACGATGCACTGCGAGCCGTAGCGGGCTGCCGCATCCGCTACCAGTTGCGGGTTGAGCACCGCGGAGGTGTTGATGCTCACCTTGTCCGCGCCGGCATTGAGCAGGTTGCGCACGTCCTGCACCTCGCGCACGCCGCCGCCCACGGTGAGCGGGATGAACACCTGTTCCGCCACCTGTTCGATAATGCGGAAGATGATGCCGCGGTCGTCGGAGCTGGCGGTGATGTCGAGGAAGGTCAGCTCATCCGCGCCCTGTTCGTCGTAGCGGCGCGCAATCTCCACCGGGTCGCCCGCATCGCGCAGCTGCACGAAGCTGACGCCCTTGACCACGCGGCCGGCGGTCACGTCCAGGCAGGGGATGATGCGCTTGGCCAGCATTACTGTCCGTTGGCCAGCTTGGGTGACAGTTCGTCGGCCAGTGCCTGCGCCGCCTTGAAATTAAGCGAGCCCTCGTAGATCGCGCGACCGGTGATGGCGCCGCTGATGCCCTCGCCCTGCACCGCGCACAGCTTGCGCACGTCTTCCAGGTTGGTGATGCCGCCGCTGGCGATGACCGGTACGTGCAGCGGCCTGGCCAGCTCCACGGTGGCGTCGATGTTGACGCCAGTGAGCATGCCGTCGCGCCCGATGTCGGTGTAGATGATGGCTTCGACCCCATAGCCTTCGAAGCGCTGTGCCAGATCAGCCACGTCGTGTCCGGTCAGTTTGGACCAGCCATCCACTGCAACCTTGCCGCCCTTGGCGTCCAGCCCCACCATGATGTGGCCGGGGAAGGCGTCGCACGCCTCGTGCAGGAAACCCGGCGTTTTCACTGCTGCCGTGCCGATGATGATGTAGCTCACGCCGATGTCGAGGTAGCGCTCTATGGTTTCCAGGTCGCGGATGCCGCCGCCCAGCTGCACCGGAACTTCTGCGCCGACCGTTTCCACGATGCGGCGCACCGCCGCCTCGTTTTTCGGCTTGCCGGCAAAGGCACCGTTCAGGTCCACCAGGTGCAGGCGGCGCGCGCCCTGCTCCAGCCAGTGTTGCGCCATTGCCGCAGGGTCTTCGGAAAATACCGTGGCGTCTTCCATGACACCCTGGCGCAGGCGTACGCAATGTCCGTCTTTCAAGTCAATTGCAGGAATAATCAGCATGGCAGTATTTTAAATGAACAAGTGTTAAACGGGTTCCCAGTCAACAAAGTTTTGCAGCAGCCGCAGCCCTGCCTGTGCGCTCTTTTCGGGGTGAAACTGCACGGCAAAGATATTGTCTTTCGCCACGGCGCAGGTGAAGGGCTGCGGATAATTGCTGGTCCCCTGCACCAATGCATCGTTGCCCGGTTGCACGTAATAGCTGTGCACAAAATAAAAGCGTGCATCCTGGGCGATGCCATCCCACAACGCATGGTCGTGATGCGTCACCTGGTTCCACCCCATGTGCGGCACCTTCAGCTTGTTGCCTTGCGCATCGCGCAAGTCATGCGCAAAACGCACCACGCGGCCGGGAAAGACGCCCAGGCCGGCGACCTCGCCTTCGGCGCTGTGTTCGAACAGCATCTGCAGCCCGATGCAGATGCCAAGGAACGGCTTGCTGCGCGCCGCCTCCAGCAACGCAGCACGCAATCCGCGCGCATCCATTTCGCGCATGCAATCCGGCATGGCGCCCTGGCCAGGAAATACGATGCGTTGTGCGCGTGCAACTTCCTGCGGGTCGCCGGTGACCTCGATGGAGGCATGCGGAGCCGCCTTGCGCAGCGCATTGTGCACCGAGCGCAGGTTGCCCATGCCGTAATCTACAACTGCGATGTCAGCCATGCCTGTCCTGGTTTCATTGAAGGGCTAGTCCTGGATGTGCCGGGGGATTCAGAGTTACAGTGCGCCCTTGGTGGAGGGCAGCATGCCTGCCATGCGCGGATCGGCCTCCAGCGCAATGCGCAGGGCGCGGCCGAATGCCTTGAATATGGTTTCCGCCTGGTGGTGCGCGTTTTCGCCGGCCAGGTTGTCGATGTGCAGGGTCACCAGCGCGTGATTCACAAAGCCCTGAAAAAACTCGCGCACCAGGTCCACTTCGAATTCGCCCACGCTGGGGCGCACGAAATCCACATTGAACACCAGGCCGGGGCGGCCGGAGAGGTCCAGCACCACGCGCGATAGCGCCTCGTCCAGCGGCACGTAGGAATGCCCGTAGCGGCGCAGGCCCTTCTTGTCGCCGATGGCCTGGTTGAAAGCCTGTCCCAGGGTGATGCCGATGTCCTCCACCGTGTGGTGTCCGTCGATGTGCAAATCGCCCTTGGCGGTGATTTCCAGGTCCAGCAGGCCGTGGCGGGCCACCTGGTCGAGCATGTGTTCGAGGAAGGGCAGGCCGGTGTCGAACTTGGCCGCCCCTTTGCCATCCAGTTCCAGCTGGACGCTGATCTGGGTTTCCAGGGTGTTTCTCGTTACTTGTGCGCTACGCATAAAATTGTCCAAAAATCCGGTTCGATCCCAGCGCGAGGCTGCGGAATAGGCTCATTTTCCCTGTTGTATGCTTTCCTGCAAAGCCGTTACAAATAGATCGTTCTGCTCCGGCGTCCCCACCGTGACGCGCAGGCAATGGTCCAGTGCGGGGTGCGCGCCATGCAAATTCTTGATCAGGATGCCGTGCTGCTTCAGACCCTCGAACACCTTGCCCGCATGCGCCACGCGGAACAGGATGAAATTCGCCTCGCTCGGGTAGGCGCGCACATCCACCGTGCCGACCAGCCGCTCGTAGAGCCAGACGCGATCCAGCCTGATCTGCGCGGCTTGCTGCATCAGCACGCCGTGGTGCTGCAGCAGTATGTCCGCGACCAACTGTGGCAGCACCCCGACATTATACGGCAAGCGCAGCTTTTCAAGCTGTTCCAGCCAGCGTTTGGGCCCCGCCAGGAAACCCAGGCGCAAACCGGCCATGCCGAGCTTGGAAAAGGTACGCATCACCAGGAGGTTGGGGAATTTTGCCAGTTTGGGGATGAAGCTTGCGTCGGTGAAGGCGTAATAGGCTTCATCCACCACCACCAGGCCGGGCGTGGCCGCGATGATCTGTGCGATGGCGTCAGCGTCGAACAGGTTGCCAGTGGGGTTATTGGGGTAGGCGAGGAACACCAGCGCGGGCTTGTGGCGCTGGATGGCTTCCAGCACAGCCGGCAGGTCCAGGGTGAAGTCATCCCGCAGCGGCACGCCCACATACTGCATGCCGGTGAAGGCCGCGATCATCTTGTACATCACGAACGAAGGCTCCACGCCCAGCAGCACGGCGCCCGGCTTGTTCACCGCCATCGCCAGCAGCTGGATGATCTCGTCGGAACCATTGCCCAGCAATAAATCCATGTCCTGCGGCAGGCCGCTCACCTCGCGGATTTTTTCCTTCAGGCTGTGGGCGCTGGCATCCGGATAGCGGTTGATGGGCGCATCCATCACCAGGCGGGCGATTTCATCGCTCAGCTCCTGCGGCAACGGATAGGGATTTTCCATTGCATCCAGTTTGAGCATGCCGTGACCGGCGGGTGCATGATAGGCGTGCAGGGCCAGCACCTCCTTGCGCAGCAGGTTTTCCGGGGTGATGGCGGTGGAGGCGGACGGCATTTTGTGTCGAAGCGGTTGTGGGAGGCTATTCTACCGCACCAAAGGGGGCTAATGCAGCCTTCTTGGCAGCGCCGTTTCCCGGCCGGAATTGCTCCCTGTATGCGTGTTTGCGACCGCCCTTGACGCAAGGCGTCCCTGCGCACAGAATGGAATCGTCTGGAGGGCGCCGGGCTGAAAACGAGGGTGTCCTGAAATCAAGGAGAGCGCAATGTACCAACGCATCATGGTTCCGGTGGATGGCAGTGAAACTTCACGCAAGGCATTGCAGGAGGCGATCAAGCTTGCGCAACTCTTCCATGCGCGGCTGAAGCTGGTCCATGTGGTGGAAAATGCACGGGTTTTTGACGCCGAGGGCATGGTGGACTACGCCGCCTTGCGCGAAGTCGCCACCAAGGGCGGCGAGATGATATTGTCGCGCGCCAAGGAAATGGCCCAACAGGCGGGCATCACCGCCGAGACCGCGCTGCTGGAAGCAGGCGGGGACCGCAATGAAAACGTGATTGTTTCCGACGCGCGCCAGTGGCTGGCCGAACTCATTGTGATTGGAACGCATGGGCGTTCCGGCATCAGCCGCCTGCTATTCGGCAGCGTGGCGGAAGGCGTGGTCAGGGGGGCGACCATGCCTGTCCTGCTCATCCGCGGCGACAGCTAAGCGGCCTTAATCAGCTGCACCGGAGCGCTCCTGCTGGAGCGCTTCCTTCCATTGCGCGGCCCTGCGGCCTTGATGAATCGGGTCTAGGGTTTGTTGCGCAGCGACATGCGCGAGAATATCCCGTCCTTCAGGATAAGCTGGTGCTGCAATGCGCCTATCATGTGCAATCCGGCCACGCCCAGCAGGGCCAGCGCCAGCACGCCGTGAATTTCGTGTGCGGCGAAATTCTCGAAATCTTGCGGCAGGCTTCCGGCATGGCGGAACAGCACCCCAAACAGATCGGCGGAATAAGCCAGGGCCAGCCCGCCCAGTGCGGTCAGCACAGTCAGGGTGTATAAAAGATGCTGTACGCCGACTGCCACTTTGTCCATCAGCGGCTTGCCGCTCGCCAGCGGTGCGGGCTTTGCCGAGCGCGCACGCACGGCCAGGCGCACCAGGGTGAATGCCAGGATCAGGATGCCGAGCGCGATATGCATCTTGAGCAGGTCCGGCTTGCGCGCATGGGTATTATCCATGCCGTCCAGCACAAAGGCGCCGAAGGCAAAGGCCAGCACAATGGCAAGCGCCAGCAGCCAGTGCAGGACGATCAGGGCGGGGTGGTAACGCTTAACTTCGGCAGGCATGTCGGCTCCTTCATTAATTGCGGCAGGTCGAAAAGACCGCAAGGTAACGGAAAGCGCCGGGCATGGCAAGCTTCCCGCCGAATGCGTGCGCTTCCGGGCGCGCTCTGCACGCGGGCAGAACGGATTCAGTGCAGGGGAAATTGTTCCAGCACCTGGTAAACCACGCCATCCTCGCTGTCCAGCGATTGCACCAGCGCAAAATTCTTTATATGCCAGGTTACTTTCGGCATGGCCGGCAACGGGGCGTCCGTCCACCTGGCATGGCGCAGCAGGGTGATGTGCGGTTTGTATTCCGGGCGATTGTCGAAATGGAAACGGTGCCTGATCAAGCCCTGCTCCAGGCTGCGCACCAGGGGCGGCAGGTGCGGAGGAACCACCTCGGGTGCGGCATGCACGATATGGTTATGTCCCCAATAATGCGCCAGGTTCAGGGTCAGGTCGAACTTCTGGTCCTGCAGTTCCTGCGCCGCCAGCTTCAGCGATTCCAGGCGGTGTCCCGCCACCCCGCCCAGGAAAACCAGGGTGGCGTGGAGGTTGCCGGGGCGCGTGGCCTTGCCGCCGCACAGCTTTTGCAGCGCCGGTTGCCATGCCGCCAGGGCGGCACGCTCGTGCTCGTTCGGCCAGAGCGCGAAAAATACGCGTATGTTTTTATCGGGTTGTTCGGTAGTCATCGCATGTAGCATACGGATTATCCGGCTGGATGGCTATTACCCGGTTGCTGTTTAGGGTCGAGTGTTGCCGCACAATGCGGTAAAATGCGCTTCTTGCGAGAATTTACCCCATGACTGTCCGCCTGCGCGAAATCCCCTATAACTACACCTCGTTCTCCGACCGCGAGATCGTGATTCGCATCCTGGGGCACGAGGCCTGGGACATCATCAACGGCCTGCGCGAGGAGCGGCGCACCGGTCGCTCTGCGCGCATGCTGTATGAGGTGCTGGGCGACATCTGGGTGATACAGCGCAATCCCTATCTACAGGATGACCTGCTGGCCAACAGCAAGCGGCGCGCGGCGCTGGTGGGGGCGCTGCGACACAGGTTGCAGGCCATCGAAACGCGGCGCCAGGAAAACGACGAGGTCAGGCGTTTGCTTGAGCGGGCGAACGCGGCGGTGGATGCGTTCGAGGCCGACTTCGAGGCCACGCTGGGCCTGCGCAAGCGCGCCATGCGCAAGCTGTCGCGCATCACGCGCCGCGACAACATCGCCTTTGACGGCCTGGCGCGCGTGTCGCATGTCACCGATGCCACCGACTGGCGGGTGGAATATCCCTTTGTGGTGCTGAATCCCGATACGGAAAAGGAAATCGCTCCGCTGGTGCGTGCCTGCATCGAGCTCGGCCTGACGCTCATCCCGCGCGGCGGCGGCACCGGCTACACCGGCGGGGCCATCCCGCTGGACAAACACTCTGCCGTCATCAACACCGAAAAACTCGACCGGCTGGGTGCCGTGGAAGCGCTGCAACTGCCGGGTCTGGCTCAGGCCTGTCCCACCATCCATTGCGGGGCGGGCGTGGTGACACGGCGCGTGATGGAGGCGGCCGAAGCGAACAACCTGGTGTTCGCGGTGGATCCCACCTCGGCGGACGCATCCTGCATCGGCGGCAATGTGGCGATGAATGCGGGCGGCAAGAAGGCCGTGCTGTGGGGAACGGCGCTGGACAACCTGGCTTCGTGGCGCATGGTCACGCCGGACGGGATGTGGCTGGAAGTGGAACGGCTGGACCACAACCTGGGCAAGATACACGACGTAAAAGAGGCGCATTTCCGCATCACGCGTTACCGCAAGCTGGGCAAATCCCCGCTCGGCGAACCCGAGATACTCACCATTCCCGGCAGCTCATTCCGCAAGACCGGGCTGGGCAAGGACGTGACCGACAAATTCCTGTCGGGGCTGCCCGGCATCCAGAAGGAGGGATGCGACGGCATCATCACCTCGGCGCGCTTCATCCTGCACCGCGCCCATGCGCACACGCGCACGGTATGCCTGGAATTTTTCGGCCAGGTGCGCGAGGCTGTGCCCGCCATCGTGGAGATCAAGAATTATCTCGACGCCCACCCTAAATCCGAGCTGGCCGGACTGGAGCATCTGGACGAGCGCTACCTCAAGGCGGTGGGCTATGCCACCAAATCCAGTCGCAACGGGCGCCCCAAGATGGTGCTGATCGCCGACGTGGTGAGCGACGACGAGCGCGCCGCAGGCGAAGCCGCCTCGGAGATCGTGCGCCTGGCCAGCTTGCGCCACGGCGAGGGCTTTATCGCGGTCACCGCCGAGGCGCGCAAGAAATTCTGGCTGGACCGCGCGCGCACCGCCGCCATCGCAAAGCATACCAATGCCTTCAAGATCAATGAGGACGTGGTCATCCCGCTGGAGCGCATGGGCGACTACTGCGACGGCGTGGAGCGCATCAACATCGAGCTGTCGCTCTCCAACAAGCTGAAATTGCTGGATGCGCTCGACGAGTTCTTCAACGGCGAGCTGCCGCTGTACTACCAGGACGACCAGCATCTCGGCGCTTCCGAACTGCTGGGGGACCGTCCGCAGCAGGCGCGCGCCCTGCTGGCCGAAGCACGCACGCGCTGGCAGTGGCTGCTGGACAACCTGGATGCGCCCGCCGGCACCTGTTCGTTTGCGCCGGCCGACCTGCAGGGCGCGGGCAGCGTATTCGACGCGGTGCAGCGCCACGCCATACGCGCCTCGTGGAAGCGCGAGCTGCGCGACCCGTTGCGCCGCATGTTCAGCGGCCTCACCTATCAGACCATCCTTGAGCAAGGCGAGGCGGTCCACGCGCGCGTGCTGAAGAGCCGGGTATTCGTCGCGCTGCACATGCACGCGGGCGACGGCAACGTGCACACCAACATTCCGGTCAATTCCGACGACTATGCCATGCTGCAACAGGCCAATGGCGCGGTGGACCGCATCATGCGCCTGGCGCGCGATCTGGGCGGAGTGATTTCCGGCGAGCACGGCATCGGCATCACCAAGTTCGATTTCCTGGAAGAGCAGGAAATCGCGCCCTTCGTTGCCTACAAGCAGAAGATTGATCCCGAGGGGCGCTTCAACCGCGGAAAATTGCTCAAGGGCTCCAACCTGGAGCGTGCCTACACGCCCAGCTTCAACCTGATGGAGCTGGAAAGCCTGATCCTGGAACAGAGCGAACTGGGCAGCATTTCCGATTCAATCAAGGACTGCCTGCGCTGCGGCAAGTGCAAGCCGGTATGCAATACCCACATCCCGCGCGCGAACCTGCTGTATTCGCCGCGCAACAAGATACTCGGCACTTCCCTGCTGATCGAGGCCTTCCTGTACGAAGAGCAGACGCGGCGCGGCATATCGATCGCCCACTTCGACGAGTTCAGCGATGTCGCCGACCATTGCACCGTGTGCCACAAATGCAAGGCGCCGTGTCCGGTCAACATCGATTTTGGCGATGTGTCGATCGCCATGCGCAATTTCCTGCGCAAGCAGGGCAAGAAGAAATTCAACCCCGGCACGGCGGCGGCCATGCTGTTCCTCAATGCCACCGATCCGGCCACCATAAAGGTGGTGCGCGCACTGCTGATCGGCCTGGGATACCGGCTGCAGCGCCTGGGGCACCAGTTCGCCCGGCGTTTCGGCCTGGCACGCGCGCAGACCGCGCACCCGCCCGCCACGCTGGGGCGCCCGCCGCTGAAGGCGCAGGTGATACATTTCCTCAACAAGCCGATGCCGGGCAACATGCCGAAAAAGACCGCGCGCGCGCTGCTCGACATCGAAGACAGCGCCGTGGTGCCGGTGATACGCAACCCGCGCAAGGTGACCGAGGAATCCGAGGCGGTGTTCTATTTCCCCGGCTGCGGCTCGGAACGCCTGTTCAGCCAGGTCGGCCTGGCCACCCAGGCCATGCTGTATGACATCGGCACCATCACCGTGTTGCCGCCCGGCTACCTGTGCTGCGGTTACCCGCAGACTTCCGCCGGGCAGGCGGACCGCGGCGAGGCCATCACCACGCAGAATCGCGTGCTGTTCCACCGTGTCGCCAATACGCTCAACTACCTCGACATCAAGACCGTGGTGGTTTCGTGCGGCACCTGCATGGACCAGTTGCTGAAATACCAGTTCGACAAGATATTCCCCGGCTGCAGGCTGCTGGACATCCACGAGTATCTGCTGGAGAAGGGCGTGAAGCTGCAGGGGGTGGAGGGCACCCGCTACATGTATCACGACCCCTGCCACACGCCGATGAAGACCTACCAGCCGCAGAAGGTGGTGAGCGACCTGATGGGGGCCAATGTTCCGTTGAACGACCGTTGCTGCGGAGAATCCGGCACGCTGGCCGCCACCCGGCCGGACATCTCCACCCAGGTGCGCTTCCGCAAGGAAGAGGAAATGCGCAGCGGCGCGGATGCCTTGCGTGCCGACGGTTTCAGCGGCGAAGTCAGGGTGCTGACCTCATGTCCTTCCTGTTTACAGGGACTTTCGCGCTACAATCACGACTCTGACACCGCGGCCGACTACATCGTGGTGGAAATGGCCAGACACCTGCTGGGCAAAGACTGGCTGGAAAATTATATTTCCGAAGCAAACAAGGGCGGAATTGAGAGAGTGCTGCTTTAACAGCGCCGGAATTCAAAGCGAATACACCAAGGGAATCCTGGATACACCATGCTGATCCAGTCGTTGGAGCATATGGACGAGGGCGCCAGTCCGGCGTTCAAGAACGTATCGGCCTGCAAGAAGTGGCTGAAGCAGCTGCAATTCACCAACCTCTCGGCCACACAGGCCCTGCTGCGCGAGCAACTGGCCGAATTCGACCGTTATCCGGTGCGCAGCCTGGAGCGCCTGCAGGTGCTGGAGCTGCTGCGCGAGACCGTGCATGAGCTGCAGGAAGATTGCGCAAGAAAAATTGCCGACCGCCCGCTGCCGCTCACCGACGCCGAGCTGACGACGCTGGCCTCCCTCACCGGCCTGTGGCAGAGCATGGCTGTCGGCTACTCGCGGTGCCTGAAGGCTTACGATGAGGGGGACAAGCAGCTCAAGCCGCTCGGCGCCCTGCTGTGCCATCGCTGCCTGATGTACGGCGGACGGCAGATATTCGAATACCTGCGCGCCGGCTATGAATTCGATGGCGATCAATGGCGGCAATTCCATTCCATCTATCTCTTCGCAGAGGAGAAGGGATTGTTGTCCGAGAAGGTGGAAGACGAGTTCAGCGACCATGGCAGGCTCACCACCTGCCGCTTCATTTACCTCAAGATACTGTTTTCCTGCCACGCGCGCGTGCAGGAATTGTCTGCGCACCAGCAGGAGCTGCTCGACCGCTGGCTGGTGCTATGGATGGACACGCCGACCATAGAGCGCACCTGCGCGGTCAGCCGTGGCGATGCGCCGCCGCTGGCGATCGACCCCGGCAGCAGTGCCGGCCTGCAGCCGCTGCGCCAGGATCTGCTCAACAACCCCAACGTGCGCTACATCCCCATGGTGCCGATGAGCAAGCTGCTGCGCGTGAAAACCATCCTGCTGCAGCAAGGGCAAACCCCTGCGCTGTTGGGCCTGGGCGACGCGGGCGACCGGCTTGATTGCATCGCGCTGCTCAACCACCTGCACAGGCAATGGTGCGAGCCGCGCCCGCAGCGCGTGGCAGAGCGCCAGGGCTCCACGCAGGAGATGCTGCTGCGTTACGGTCTGGAAGACATATATTCCTGGATGGCGCCGCAGAGTTTCGATCGCCAGAGGATGGCCTATGAAGTTCCCCAGGAACTCTGGCGCGCAGAAGACCTCAGCATCCTGGGCGCGCGCCTGATGCGCGTCAACAAAACCGGCGCGCGCATCGGCATCAACCGTATCGTTGCGGTGCAAATCGCCAATGCCTGGCAGATCGCCAGCACCGTATGGGTCAGTGTCACCCGCACCGGTGATCTGCACATGGGCATACGCTTCCTGCCGGGCACGGCGACCCCGGTCATTGTGCGCTCCAGCGTCAAGCCGGGCGAGCCGCCCGCCAAGCCCGCCCCGGGCCTGCTGCTTTCCGCCGTGCCTAACCTGGGCATTCCTCCCTCCCTGTTGCTGCCGCGCAATCTCTACCAGCTGGACCGCGCGGCCGAGCTTGCCACACCGGCGGGCGAGAAGCAGCGCATCAAGCTGAAGTACAGCGTGGAGGTTGGGGGGGATTACGAGAGGGTGAGTTTTTTGGCGGAGTGAGAGGAACAGCAAAACCCGAAGCGCATGGTGGACAAAAAGTTGCCCACCATTATTTACATCGGGAGGCACGGACGACCAGCAACTAAACTCTTACTGGTGCATGTTTAGTCAACAAAAAGTGCTCGTTCCCATTGCTGGCTTGCTCAACTTAATCCTGTGGCTTCGGCTTCGGCCGCTTGCCCACCGTGATCTGGATCACCTTTTCGGTCTGGCTGCGCATCAGTTTGAGCGGAACCGTCTTGCCGGGGGTGATGGCGGAGATGACTTCCAGCATGGTGGTGGAGTCGGTCAGCGGTTTGTCGTTGATCATGGTCAGCAGGTCGCCGCGCTTGACGCCGGCCTTGTCGGCGGGGCCGCCGCGCACCACTTCCGAGATCAGCACGCCCTGGACGCTGCCGAGCTTGAACGATTCCGCCAGTTCGGGGGTGAGGTCTTGCACGCCCACGCCGATCCAGCCGCGCGTGACCGATCCGGTCTGGATGATCTGTTCCATGATCTTCTTGGCGGTGCTGGCAGGGATGGCGAATCCGATGCCCAGCGAGCCGCCGCTCGGCGAGTAGATCGCGCTGTTGATGCCGATCAGATTGCCGTTCACATCCACCAGGGCGCCGCCCGAGTTGCCGGGGTTGATCGCGGCATCGGTCTGGATGAAGTTTTCGAAGGTATTGAGCCCGAGGTGGCTGCGCTTGAGGCCGCTGATGATGCCCATGGTGACCGTTTCGCCCACGCCGAACGGGTTGCCCACGGCGAGCACGATGTCTCCGACCTGAGCCTGGTCGGAGTGGCCGAAGGTGATGGCGGGCAGCGGCTCGCCGGGCATGTCGACTTTGATGACGGCAAGGTCGGTTTCGGGATCGGAGCCGACGATGCGCCCCCGGGCATGGCGCCCGTCGGCAAGCGCGACTTCGATCTTGTCGGCGGACTCGATCACATGGTGATTGGTCAGGATGTAGCCTTCCTTGCTGACGAGCACGCCCGATCCCAGGCTCGCGCTCGGCTGCTGTTCGTCTCCTTCATCGTTGGGGTCACCGAAAAAATAGCGGAAGGAAGGGTCGTCCGAAAACGGGTGCGGGGGGGCCTTGGTGACGGTGGTGGTGAAAATGTTCACCACGGCAGGCGTGACTTTTTTCGCTGCCTCGCTGAAACCGGCGGTGGGTATCTTGCCGTCCGTGTCCGTGGTGCTTTCATACAGGGTGACTACCCCGCTGCGCGCAGCGGTGGGCAGCAGTTCAGGTCTGAGTGTGTGCACTACAAAGAAGATGGCAAGCACGATGGTGGTTGCCTGGGCGAACATTAGCCAATATTTGCGCATGATATTATTCCGGTCTGGGTATTCCGGCCCGGGTATGGAAAAAGTTTCACGTGGGCCTTAAACCAAGGAGGATTCAATGTTACTCCATGAATTGGATAATTATATCGCAAGCCTGCTGGAGACTGGCCGTTTTCGCGACTATTGTCCGAATGGCGTGCAGGTGCAGGGGCGGCCGGATATTCGCCGCGTCGCCAGCGCGGTCACCGCGTCCCAGCATGTGCTGGAGGCGGCCACTGTCTGGGGGGCGGATGCCATCCTGGTGCATCACGGGTATTTCTGGCGCAACGAGGATGCGCGCATCGCCGGCGTCAAGAAGCGCCGCATCGCGCACCTGCTGCAGCACGACATCAGCCTGCTGGCCTACCATTTGCCGCTGGATGCCCATGATGAGCTGGGCAATAACGCGCAACTCGGCAAGGCGCTGGGTTTTTTCGAGCTGGGCCGTTTCGGCGAGCAGGACATCGCCTTCCATGGCGAGCTTGGCCAGGCGCAAACGCTGGGCGAACTGGTGCAGCACATTGCCCAGCATTTGCAGCGCGTGCCCCAGGTGATCGGCAATCCGCAGCGCAACATCACGCGCATCGCCTGGTGCAGCGGTGCGGCCCAAGGGTATTTCGAGGCGGCGATCGCGCTGGGAGCGGATGCCTATTTGACGGGGGAGATCTCCGAGCAGAATGTGCATATGGCGGAGGAAACCGGGGTGGCTTTTATCGCCGCCGGGCATCATGCCACGGAGCGCTTCGGCATACGTGCGCTGGGTGAGCATGTCGCGGAAAGATTCAATATCGAGCACCGGTTTTTCGACCAGGATGTTCCGGTCTGAACGGTGCCAAAGGGGGAAACATGAGTGCAAATATGGGCAATATCGAGTTGAACATGGCCATACTGACGGGCGCGGTCGGCGGGGTGCTGCTGATAGGCGCCGAAATGATGATGATGCATAAAAAGGTGGCGCGCTACCGCGACCACTTGCGCGGGCTGCATCGCTCCGGCAGAGGCGCGCGGTTGCTGGTGGAAGCCGGTCTGATCGCTGTCGTGGCGCTGGTGCAGCCGGTGATCATTTCAATGCTGACGGTCATGGCCCTGGGCAGTTTCAACCCGGCCTTTTCCGCGAATGCCGCCCAGCAGCTGAAGGGAGAACCCGGGGTTGAGCGCCCGCTGCGGAACAATCCGCACAACCGCTAGTCTTATAGCAAACTCTGGAGTGACTTGCCTTTGAAACAATATCGTGGAAAAAGACGGGCCGTGCAGCTGGCCACGTTGTTGCTGATTGCCCTGATCCCTGCCGTTGGCCTGTTCAGGATAGACCTGACCACCGCCAGTTTTACCATACTGGACCGCCAGATTTGGTGGTCGAATTTCACCCTGGTGTTCGGCCTGGCCATCATAGCCGCCACTGCCCCGATCATCACCTACATGACCATAGGCACGGTGTGGTGCGGCTGGGCCTGCCCGCAAAACCTGGTTTCGGAGTGGGCAAACAGCCTGACCCATAAGCTGTTGGGTAAGCGCGCGAATGTGAATGTGGAGGGCGATGGGCTGGTGGTGGCCGCCGCCAAGAACAAGCTGCTCAACTGGCTGATCCTGGCGCTCAGCTTCCTGGCGGCCGCGCTGGTGCTGGCCATCATCCCGTTCCTGTTTTTCTTTTCGCCCGCCGAAGTATGGAACTTTTTTGACTTTGCGGCTGGCAACCAGCTTTCCGCCTTCATGCGCCAGTTGTACTTTTTCTGCGTGTTCCTCATTTTTGTGGACATCGCGGTCGTGCGCTATTTCTGGTGCGATTACGCCTGTCTGTACCGCATCGGGCAGAAGATATTCAAGACCAAGGATGCGTTGCACGTGGCCTACGATGCCTCGCGTTCTACGGACTGCACCAAGTGCAATTACTGCGCGACGGAGTGCATTACCAGCATCCAGCCGACCAAGATAACGATCTATGACAGCTGCATCGATTGCGGCGAATGCATCGATGCCTGTAACCGCCTGCACGCGAAATCCGGAACCACGGGTCTGCTGCGCTTCGAGCTTGGCGAGAAAGGCAGCGCGCCTACCTGGCGCGACAAGGTGCGCGATGTGATTTCGCATTTCAACTGGTGGGTAGGCGCCCTGTTTGTCGCCGGCTGTGTCATGACCGTGTGGGGCGTAGCATCCCAGCCGGAGCCGGTGGCGCCGCCGACGCGGGCGGAACTCCAGGCGGAGCAGCAAGCGCACCAGCTGTTCGAAATGTGCCATACCCAGTGCGCGCCGCAACAGGCTGCCTGCAGGGGCGGGTCAACTTCTGCCTGTATCCGGGCCGCCGCATGCCAGTGCCAGTGTTCTCTGGATCATGACCCGGCGAATGCGGAAAGCGCCAATTGGCAGCGTTGCGTAAAAAGCAACACGGAGCGGGCGGATGCGCTGGACAAAAAGCAGCGCCCGTAGTATCTGTCATTAAATATTCGCTAGTATAGTCAACGGGTTGGCTGTCAAGGAACCGGATGCGGGATTTGCCTGTCCTAAGCAGAGTTTGTGCCCATAGAGTGATGTTGCCATATTCCCAGGCGGGGGCTAGACTGCGCCGCCAGACCCTGGAGTTAATTCCAGTATAGAAGTATGGTTATATTTCGGAATCTATAAATTTATTAGGAGGAAGTTCATGATGAAATTGCGATATTTGTTCCTGGCGCTGTTGATGGCTGCGCCCATGGCATTTGCCGTGGATGGCGGAGCGGTTGTGGGTGGTGCAATTGGCGGCGGCGCAGGTGCAGCCATTGGCGACAAGATAGGCGGAAAGAATGGTGCGATCGTTGGCGCGGCCATCGGTGGCGCGACAGGCGCAGCCGTGGGCAGCAACCAAAATGCCACCACGAATGCTCCCGCAGCCCCGGCGCAGCGTGCCGTGGCAGACCAGGCTCCCGCTCCCCAGGAGGGGCGTGGTGAAGAAGAGGAAGAGCATCATCACCATCACCATGACAACGGCCGCCACGAAGGTGAGCACAAGCACAAGCACCACCATGAAGAAGACTGATCGGGCAGTGCATATGAAAGGAGCGGTCATTGTTCTGGCGCTGATGCTTTCGGGCTGTGTGGTGGACGGCCTGGATGCGGCCATTACGGCCGGCGATCGCGGCCATCGTCATCAGGACAATGGCCGCCATGAAGGGGAGCGAGAGCATGGGCACCATCAGGATGATTGATAACAGGCTGAAAGCGGCTGCTATGGCAGCGGTTGCGGCACTGGTGCTGTCCGGTTGCGCCGCGGATGGCAGCAATACTAACACCGTCCTGGGCGGCGCGATCGGCGGCGGAATGGGTGCAGCCATCGGCCAGAGTGTCGGCGGACGCGATGGGGCGATTATCGGCGGTGCCATCGGCGGAGCCGCGGGCGCTGCCGCTGGCAGCAACCACAATGCCACCAGGAATGTGCCAGCCGGGCGCGATGATGATGAGGATGAAGGGTATAGCCGCCATCGTCATCACGACAATGGCCGCCACGAAGGCGAGCGCAGAAACCGGGATGAGGAAGACGACTGATCCTGTGAGTTAGTGCCGTTTCTGCGTGTGGAGCGCAAAAATGGCGGCAAAATGCCGGGGCGTGCGGAACATTCCGCACGCCCCTGTTTTTTTGCGGGCGGCATTGCCCGTTCCGACAGGCGCATTAAAAACACCGGGCGGCATGCCGGTGGGCAATGGTAAAATCATGGCCTGAATTTTTGTGGTAAGGCCATGACGCAACCCGCATTTGTCCATCTCCGCCTGCACAGTGAATATTCCATCGCAGATGGCATCGTCCGGGTGGATGATGCGGTGGCGAAGGCCCGCAAGGATGGCCAGCCGGCGCTGGCGCTGACCGATCTATCCAATGTTTTTGGCCTGGTCAAGTTCTACCGGGCTGCACGCGGCAGCGGCATCAAGCCCATCGCAGGCTGCGACGTATTCGTCACTAACCCCGCCGAGCGCGACCGGCCGCACCGCCTGCTGCTGCTGTGCCAGTCGCATGCCGGATACCTGCGGCTGTGCGACCTGCTGACGCGCGCCTATCGCGAAAACCAGTACCATGGTCATCCCGAAATCCGCAGCGAATGGCTGCGCGAAAACAGCGATGGGCTGATTGCGCTTTCCGGCGCAGGGCTGGGCGATGTCGGCATGGCACTGCTCAATGGCAACCAGGCACTGGCCGCGCAACAGGCCAGGGAATGGGCCAGCGTGTTTCCGGAGCGTTATTATCTCGAGGTGCAGCGCAGCGGCCACGCGCGCGAGGAGTCGCTGGTGCGCGAGACGGTGCGTCTCGCCGGCGAACTGGCGCTGCCTGTGGTGGCGACGCATCCCGTGCAATTCCTCATCCTGGACGACTTCAAGGCGCACGAGGCGCGCGTGTGCATCGCCGAAGGCTATGTGCTGAACGACAAGCGGCGCGCAAAAGCATTTACCGCGCAGCAATACTTCAAGTCGCAGGCAGAGATGGTCGAACTGTTTGCCGATCTGCCGGAAGCGCTGCAAAACAGCGTGGAAATCGCCAAACGCTGCAATCTGACGCTGAAATTGGGCAAGCCGCACCTGCCGGATTTCCCCACCCCCGGCGGCGAAAGCCTGGACGAATACCTGCGCCTGGAATCCGAACGAGGGTTGCGGGTGCGCATGGCGCAGCTCTACCCGGATGAGGCGGAGCGCGCGGCGAAAATGCCGGAGTACTCGGCACGCCTGGCCTTCGAAATCGATACCATCATCAAGATGGGCTTCCCCGGCTACTTCCTGATCGTGGCCGACTTCATCCGCTGGGCGAAAAACAACGGCGTGCCGGTGGGCCCGGGCCGCGGTTCCGGCGCGGGCTCGCTGGTGGCCTACTGCCTGGGCATCACCGACCTCGATCCCCTGCGTTATGCGCTGCTGTTCGAGCGCTTCCTCAACCCCGAGCGCGTGTCCATGCCTGACTTCGACGTGGACTTCTGCCAGGACGGGCGCGAGCGGGTGATCGATTACGTGAAACAGAAATACGGCGCCGAATGCGTGTCGCAGATCGCCACCTTCGGCACCATGGCTTCCAAGGCCGTGATCCGCGACGTGGGGCGCGTGCTGGATTTTCCCTATGGCCTGTGCGACCGGCTCTCCAAGCTGGTGCCGCTGGAAGGGGTCAAGCCGGTATCGCTGAAAAAGGCGCGCGAGATGGAGCCGGAATTCAACGCAATCATCGCCAGCGAAGAGGGGGTGGAGGAACTGCTCGAGCTGGGCGAGCGCCTGGAAGACATGGTGCGCAACGTCGGCATGCATGCCGGCGGCGTGCTCATCGCGCCGGGCAAGCTCACCGACTTCTGCCCGCTGTATTGCGCCGAAGGCAGCGACAGCGTGGTGAGCCAGTTCGACAAGGACGACGTGGAACTGGCCGGGCTGGTGAAATTCGACTTTTTGGGCCTGCGCACGCTCACCATCATAGACTGGGCGGTGCGGTATGTGCGTGAAATACCGCAGCAGGACACTTTCTCCATAGAGACCATTCCGCTCGACGACAAGAAATCGTACGACCTGCTCAAGGCCTATAATACCACCGCCGTGTTCCAGCTGGAATCGCGCGGCATGAAAGACCTGATCCGCCGCCTGCAGCCGGACACCTTCGAGGACATCGTGGCGCTGGTGGCGCTGTACCGCCCGGGCCCGCTGGAATCGGGCATGGTGGAAGACTTCATCAACCGCAAGCATGGCCGCGCCAAGGCCGACTACTTCCACCCCGACCTTGAGGAATCGCTGAAGCCGACCTACGGCGTCATCGTGTACCAGGAGCAGGTGATGCAGATCGCGCAGATCATCGGTGGCTATTCGCTGGGCGCGGCGGACATGCTGCGCCGCGCGATGGGCAAGAAAAAGCCGGAGGAGATGGCGGAACATCGCGGCATCTTCGTGGGCGGCGCGGTGAAGCGCGCGGTGGACGAGAAGCTGGCGACGCTGCTGTTCGACCTGATGGAGAAATTCGCCGGGTACGGCTTCAACAAGTCGCACTCCGCCGCCTACGCGCTGGTTTCCTACCAGACCGCCTATCTCAAGGCGCATTATCCGGCCGCATTCATGGCCGCCACGCTGTCGGCGGACATGGACAACACCGACAAGGTGTTCACCTTCTACCAGGACACGCTGCAGCAAGGCGTGCATATCCTGCCGCCGGATATCAACTCCTCCGGCTACCGCTTTGCCCCGGTGGATGAAAAAACCGTCGCCTACGGGCTGGGCGCCATCAAGGGCACCGGCCAGGCGGCGATCGAAAACATCATTGCCGCGCGCAAGCAGGGCGCGTTCAAGGACCTGTTTGATTTCTGCCGCCGCGTGGATAACCGCATCGTCAACCGGCGCGCCGTCGAAGCACTGATCCGGGGCGGCGCATTCGACAAGATTTCCGATCACCGCTACCAGCTGCTGGCCTCGCTCGATGCCGCGCTCGGCAGCGCCGAGCAGCAGGCTCGCTCCGCCAACCAGAACAGCCTGTTCGGCGAGGAGGAGTTCGTGGCGATGCCGGTGCAGATGGCCAACGTGCCGCGCTGGGGCATGCGCGAACAGCTGCAGAATGAAAAGCTCGCGCTGGGCTACTACCTCAGCGGCCATCCTTACCAGGAATATGCCGCCGAGCTGGCCAATTTCGTCAAGACCAGGCTGGGCGACCTCTCGCCCAGCATGATCCAGCCGCAAAGCGGAAACGGCGGCAGCGGAAATGGCGGCGGGCGCCGCAATGCGGTGCAGCTGGTGCTGGCCGGCATGGTGAGCGGCGTGCGCATACAGCAGACGCGGCGCGGGCGCATGGGCGTGGTCACGCTGGACGACGGCAGCGCGCAACTCGAGATGACCGTGTTCAATGAAATATTCGAGGCCAGCCGCCCCTGGATACGCGAGGACGAGTTGCTGGTAGTGCGCGGCAAGGCCACCCTGGACGAATACTCCGGCAACATGCGCATCACGGCAGACGAGCTGTTCGATTTCGCCTCGGCGCGTTCCGCATTCGCCAAGCGCCTGGAGTTGACGGTCAGTGCCGAAAGCAAAGTGCGCGTGGCGCAACTGAAAGAGGTGCTTGCACCCTATCGTGACGGCAGGTGTCCCGTGCTGCTCGATTACAGCAATGGTCTGGGCAGCGCGCCGCTGAAGCTTGGCGATGAGTGGAGCGTGTCGCTGGCCGACGATCTGGTAAACGGCCTGCGCGCGCTGCTTGGCGCGCAGAATGTACGCATCAATTACGCTGCCGGATTTTAGGGGGCTTTGATCAAGCCTCGCATGGCCGCGCACAGGGCTTGGCGGTATTATGGTTATCGGGCAGTATAATGCGCAAAGTGTCGAAGCAGGTGCCAAGGGTCAGGGAGAGAAGATGAATCTTGCGAAATGGGCGGTTTTGTTTTTTTCCGGATGGTTTGCGCTGATGGGGACGGGCTACGCGCAGCAGGCGGGCGGTTCCTCTGCCGAGGGTGCGCAGGCCTATGTGAAAGTGCTGCACGATGCCGACGAACTGATGAAAGCGGGAAAGCCGGCAGATGCCTACGCCCTGCTCGAACCGCTTGAGTTTGAACACGCCGGCGAGGAGCGCTTTGATTACCTGCTGGGCGTGGCCGCGCTGGACAGCGGCAAGCCGGACAAGGCCACGCTGGCCTTCGAAAGGGTGCTGATGGTCAACCCGAATTCAGCCGGCGCCCGGCTGGAGCTTGCACGGGCCTACTACCAGCTGGGCGACACGCTGCGCGCCAGGACGGAATTTGAAACGGTGCTGAAGCAGAACCCTTCTCCGGCTGCGCGCGCCACCATCCAGAAATACCTCGATGCGATTGCCGCCCAGGAGCCGGGCAGGACGCACCTGGCCGGATATATCGAGGGCACGCTCGGACGCGACAGCAACGTCAACAATGCCACCGCGCAGTCGCAAGTCAGCGTCAACATTCCTGGGGTGGGCATGTCACTTGTTGCGCTCAATCCGACCAGCATGAAAATGGCCGACAATTACTACGGCCTGGCCGCAGGCGGCGAGGCCGTGCACGGCCTGAACCAGAACTGGGGAGTGTATGCGGGGGCGGATTTGCGCCAGCGCACCTACGCCAGCCAGAAGAATTTCGATTCGCTGGGCGCGGAAGCCCGTGCCGGGGCCATCTATGGCGCGGAAGCCAACCGGATGCGTTTCGGCGTGCTGGGCGGTACCTATACTCTGGGTCCCACGCGCAATCGCAATAGTGCAGGGTTCAACGCCGATTGGGGGCACGCCTTCAGCCCCGGCAACCAGGTGAATCTGTTCGGCCAGTACCTGCAATACCGCTTTGCCGACATTGCCATGCAGGTGAATGATTTCAACCAGCAGGTCGTGGGGGCGGGCTGGGTGCATGTGCTGGCGGACGGCAAGTCCATGCTGTCGGGCAGCGTGTATGGCGGCCGTGAGCAGGATACCTCCAGCATCATCACCACAGCCACGCCTTCAGGCGGGCGCACCGACGGCGCGAAGCGCTTCGGCGGACTGCGCATCGGCGGCCAGACCAACTGGGGCGAGCAGACGCTGCTGTTCGCCAATGCGGGCTGGCAGAGCGGCAGCTACAGCAGGACCAATCCGTTTTTCCTGGTTCAGCGCTCCGACAAATTCCAGGACCTGACGCTGGGGGCGAACTGGCATTGGGATGCGTTGTGGTCGGTGCGTCCGCAATTGTCATATGCGCGCAACCAGTCGAATATCGCCATCTACAGCTATAACCGTGCCGACGTCTCGGTGACGCTGCGGCGCGATTTCAAATAGACCAACCTGAACGGGGTGACACATGAATATCCTGAACAATATCCTGCGCGGCACGGCACTCATGCTGGCGCTGGCCGCATGGTGCAGCAACGTCTATGCGGCGGCAGCGGGGCAGATACAGTTCGTTTCGGGTTCGGCGCAATTGACCACTACCGACGGCAAGACGCGCACGCTCAGGAAGGGCGATGCGGTCAACGAAGGCGACACACTGTCCACAGCGCCGGCCGCGGCGCTGCAGGTCAAGATGCGCGATGGCGGCATCGTGGCCATGCGCCCGGATTCCAGGGTCAAGATAGACAGCTTCAAGTTTAACGATAAAGAGGATGGCACCGAGCGCAGCTCATTTTCGCTGGTGAAAGGCGGGTTTCGCGCCATCACCGGCCTGATCGGGCGGGTCAACAAGCAAAACTACCGCGTCAACACGCCCACTGCGACCATCGGCGTGCGCGGCACCGACCATGAAATTTTCGTGGTGGTGCCGGGCGGCCCGCTCTCCGGAGTAGCACCCGCCGGAACCTATAACAAGGTGAACACGGGCGAGACCTACATGGCAAACAGCCAGGGCGAAGTTTCCGTCCGGCCCAACCAAATGGGATTTGCCGCCGAAGGACAGGCGCCGCAGTTGCAACCGCTCAACCTGAATATCTTTACCGTGGCACCGGCACCGCAAGCCAGGGGCGGCGCCCTGGGTGAAAGAACCCGCGACATTGCGGTGGTGGATGGCGTGTTGCAGGAGCAGATTTATGTTCCCGGGTTCATGCTGCCGCCGGTGCTTACCTTCACGCGCACGCCGATTACTGCCAGCTATCCCTGCTTCGTGATGTCGCCGATCGGCCAGCCCATGCCAGGCATATGTACTGCCACGTTCTAGTCTCCGGTCAGTCCTGGTGATCCGGGATGTAGGGACGTACTACGCTCTCCGACCATGCCCACAATTGCTCCGCCAGCTGCGGGTCCAGTGCCAGCGGCGAGGGGGGGATGGCGGTGCACTGATCGAAATACTTTCCCGCCACTCCCTTGACCACGGGAGAGGTGGCGAGAAACACCGAAGTACGCGCACCTTCCGCGACGGTGTCCCCCGTCATGTTGAAGCCGGCGTGCAGCAGCTTGGTGTCTATCACGCCGGGGTGCAGGCTGTTGGAGCAAAGCCAGGGTTCGCGCCGCGCCAACTCGTTGGAAAAAAGCGCATTGGCCAGCTTGGAATTGGCATAAGCGTGGTAGGCGTCGAAATGGCGCTCACAGTTCATGTTGTCGAATTCGATGCGCCCCCTCATGTGCGCGACCGAACTGACCGAGACCACGCGCGGGTCTTGCGATTTTCTCAGCAGCGGCAGGAGCAGGCGGGTGAGTAAAAAGTGGGACAGGTGGTTTACCGCCAGCGTCATTTCCAGGCCATTACTAGAAAGCTGGCGCGAATGCATGTAAACCCCGGCATTGTTGATAAGCACATCCAGCCTGGGCAGCGTTGCGGCGAGATCCTGCGCCATGCGTGCAACAGCCGCGAGATCGGCCAGGTCCGCATGTGCCAGGTGCAGCGCGGCCTCGGGTGCGCCGAGCAGGACCGCATCACGGGCGCGATGCGCCTTTTCTTCCGTGCGTCCATGCAGCACCAATTCATGTCCGCGCCGCGCCAGTTCTTTCGCGGTTTCCAAGCCGATTCCGTCGGTTGCGCCGGTGATCAGAATCATGTGCTTCATTGCATGTATACAGCCAGGGAATATTTGCCAATTTATTCCTCAACGCCGAAAAAAGCAACAGTCATAACTTCTTGACTAGGGGGGTGGAGGCGCCCAGAATGTAAGCGAGGAAAACGGCAGGAGAGTTTTCCCGGCAGTAAGGAAAGCCATAGTCGAGAGGAGGACAATATGCAATCTTCTTTGCAAATCACCATGCGCGACATTCCCCATTCGGATGCCTTGGAAGACCACATCCGCCAGAAAATAGCCAAGCTGGAGAATTTCTATCCGCACTTAATGGGGTGCAGGGTGGTGGTCGAGGTTCCACACAAACACAAGCATCAGGGGCGTCAATTCAGCGTACGCCTGGACATCACTGTGCCCGGGGGGGAGCTGGTGGTGAACCGTGAAGCAGACGGAGATATATATGTGGCATTGCGTGATGCGTTCGATGCCGCCAAGCGCCGGATCGAGGATTATGGCCGTCGTCAGCGCGGGGACACCAAGACGCATTCGCCGGTGTTTCACGGCAGGGTGACGCGCCTGGTCACGGATGAGGATTACGGTTTCATCGAGACACTGGATGGACGCGAATTGTATTTCCACCGCGACAACCTGCCGAATGGCGACTTCGACAAGCTGGAAATCGGCGGAGAGGTGCAGTTTCTGGAAGAAACCGGCGCAGAAGGGCTGCAGGCAAAGCGCGTCCGCTCCGGCAGGAACCATGTCAGCCAGTAGCCAGCGGAGCCGGAGAAATGAACAGGCACACCCCTCTCAGGCCGAATGAAGCAGATCGCGGGCACGTGATCGAGCGTCCGGATGGCTTCTACTGGCAGGATAATGCCGATGGCAAAGTGTACGGCCCGTTCCGCACCTTGCTGGACGCGATGCTTGATATGCGGAATGAGGACGAAGAAGGCGAATTCGAAGAGGGCGAGTCGCTGGAGGAAGCAGAATCCGAGATCGGTATCACCGGCTGGATAGATCCCGACACCGGCATGCCTGCGGAAGAGACCACGCCGCGCTTTACGGATGAGTGAAGGGGCATTGCCCTTCAGCGGTTCCTCTGCACTTCAAAACCGGCAAAAACACCTTCTGCGGGCTCGGCGACGACCTGCTGTACACCTGCCTGCGGCGGACCGCGATGTGCCCATTGCACTATGGCTTCAACCGCGGAGGCGGGGCCGTGCACCACTGCCTCCACCGAGCCGTCGCTGCAATTGCGCACCCAGCCCGTCACCCCCAGCTTTTGCGCTTCAATGCGCATCGAGTCGCGGAAGAATACGCCCTGCACGCGGCCGCGGATGGCAAGGTGCAGGGTCTTGTGCGGAGATTCGGCGCCGCTCAAGCGATCTTCTCCTGCAACAATAGCCTTGCCCGGTCCAGCGCGTCGTCCAGATTGGCGGCAAGATTGTCGCGTCCGATCACGTCGAAGAAGCCGCCTTGATGCATCAGGAAATAAGGCTGGGTATGCGGCCCGCTCAACACCAGGTGCTTGCCGTGCTTCTTCAGTTTGCGATGCAGCGTTTCCAGTGCGTGCAGTGCGCTCGCATCCATGGTGATCACCTCATCCATTTTCAGGATCAGTACGTCAGGCGAAGTATGCAGTTGCTCCAGTATGGTTTCCAGTTTGTCCGCCGCGCCGAAGAATAGCGCGCCGTATACCCGGTAGATCATCACGCCGGGGGGGACGGCCTTGCGCATCAGGGTTGCCTCGCTGTCTTCCGCGTGGGGTGATTCCTCCGCCACGCTGACATGGGTCAGCTTGGTGATGCGGTTGATGAAGGTGAGCACTGCCAGCACCATGCCGACTTCCACGGCAACGGTGAGGTCGAATACCACCGTCAGGATGAAGGCGAGCAGCAGCACGGCACTGTCGCTTTTCGGGTACTTGCGCAGCGTGCGGAATGCCTCCCATTCGCCCATGTTGAATGCCACCACCATCAGGATGGCGGCGAGCGTGGCGAGCGGAATATTCTTTGCCAGGGGGGCGGCAGCCAGCACGATCACCAGCAGGGTGAGTGCATGCACCATGCCTGCGACCGGGCTGACACCGCCGGAACGCACGTTTGTGGCGGTTCGCGCTATGGCGCCAGTGGCAGGGATGCCGCCGAAAAACGGGGTCACGATGTTGGCGACGCCTTGTGCGATCAGTTCCTGGTTGGGGTCGTGCTTGTCGTCTATCATGCCGTCCGCCACGGTGGCCGAGAGCAGGGACTCGATTGCCCCGAGCAGCGCGATGGTGAGCGCGGGGGACATCAAATTGCGCAGCGTGGCGAAGGTGAAGTCCGGCATGGCGAATCCAGGCATGCCTTGCGGAATGCCGCCGAATTTCGTGCCTATGGTTTCCACCGGCAGATTGAAAAGCGCCACCGCCAGCGTACCCAGCACCAGCGCCACGATGGGCGAGGGCAGGCGCTGCGCCCAGCGTTTGGGGTAGAGCAGGATCAGCAGCATGGAAACCACGGCCAGCGCGATGGTGGTAGGGTCCAGAGTGGGCAGCGCATGGTACAGGACGGCGATCTTATGCGAGAACTCGGCGGGCAGCGCTTCGGTTTTCAGGCCGAGGAAATCCTTTATCTCGGAGAGCGCGATCAGCACCGCGATGCCGTTGGTGAAACCCAGCACCAGGGGGCGCGGGATGAACCTGATCAGGCTGCCCAGCTTGAATGCACCCATTGCCAGCAGCATGAAACCCGCCATGATGGTGCAGATCAAGAGGTTTGCCAGCCCATACTGCATCAGGATGCCGTACACAATCACGATGAAGGCGCCGGTCGGGCCGCCGATCTGCACGCGCGAGCCGCCGAGCGCGGAGATGATGAAGCCTGCAATGATCGCGGTGAAAATTCCGGCCTCCGGTTTCACGCCGGAGGCGATGGCGAAGGCGATGGCGAGAGGCAGGGCGACGATGCCGACGGTGAGCCCGGCAGTCAGGTCGGCGATGAAAAACTGCCGGTTGTAGCCGCGCAGCGTGTCAAAAAGCTTGGGGTGGAAATATGAGGAGAATTTCGCCAGTGTCGAATTGTTCATAGTCGCTGTGTCAGCACCTCCTGATCAAAATCTGTTCGCCCATAGGCTTGTTCAGGGCGAGCGGTGAAATATCAAAGCACAATCGGTTCACGGCGAACTCGTGGGGCCGTGAACGGGCTGGCGGAATTACTTGATGCGCATCCCCGGCTGCGCGCCGCTATCCGGCGACAGGATGAACGGCCCCCCGCGGGAGTCCGAGGCGGCCAGTACCATGCCTTCGGACATGCCGAACTTCATTTTGCGCGGCGCCAGGTTGGCCACCATCACCGTGAGCCGCCCGATCAGCTCTTCAGGCGCGTAGGCCGACTTGATGCCCGCGAAAACGTTGCGCGGTTTCTCCTCGCCGATGTCGAGCGTGAGCCGCAGCAGCTTTTCCGCGCCTTCCACGTGCTCGGCGTTGGCGATCTTCGCCACGCGCAGGTCCACCTTGGTGAAGTCGTCTATGCTGATGTACGCACCCGCATCCGCCTCCGCCTGGGCAGCTTCCTTTTTCGCCGTGGCCTGCTGGTGCGCGGCGTGGCGCTGCTCGGATTGCGCAGGTTGCAGTGATTCTTTGTTGGCCTCGACCATGGCCTCGACCAGCTTGGGGTCGAGGCGGGTCATCAAATGCGAGTATTGGTTGATGCGCGCCGGGAAAACCATGAGATCTACCCAGAAAAAGTCGCGCTCCATCCCGAAAAACTCCTGCGCAACTCTTGAGGTCGTCCTGGGCAGGATGGGGGAAAGCCAGATGGAAAGCACATAGAAGCCGTGCATGGCCCTGGAGCAGATGGCATGCAGTTCCGCCCGCCTGGACTCGTCCTTTGCCAAGTCCCACGGTTTGGCATCGTTGATTTCAACGTTGATCCGATCTGCGGCAGCCATGATGTCCCTGACTGCCTTGCCGAAGTCGCGGGCGTCGAACGCTTCCTTGATTTGCTGGCCGTTTCCGATAGCTCCGCCCAGCAGATTCCGTCCTTCAGGCGATTCCGGACTGGGCAAGAGCAGTTTGCCCTCGAAAAATTTAGTCAGGAAGCCGGCGCAGCGGCTGGCAATGTTGATGTACTTGCCGATCAGGTCGCTGTTCACCTTGGCCACGAAATCGTCCAGGCTGAGGTCGAGGTCTTCCATCGTGCCGTTGAGCTTGGAGGCGTAGTAATAGCGCAGGTACTCGGTGTTCTTGACGTGCTTGACGTAGCTGCTCGCCGTGATGAAGGTGCCGCGCGACTTGGACATCTTCTCGCCGTTCACGGTCAGGAAGCCGTGCGCGAAAAGTTTGGTCGGAGTGCGTAAGTCGGCATGTTCCAGCATCGCAGGCCAGAACAGGGCGTGGAAATACAGGATGTCCTTGCCGATAAAGTGGTATAGCTCGGCTTTGGAATCTGGTTTCCAGAATTCGTCGAAATCCAGCTGCCTGCGTTTGCACAATTGCTTGAAGCTGCCCATGTAGCCGACCGGGGCATCCAGCCAGACATAAAAGTACTTGCCAGGCGCTTCGGGAATTTCGAAGCCGAAGTAGGGCGCATCGCGCGAGATGTCCCAGTCGGTGAGCTTGTTTTCCCCTTCCGCCCCCAGCCATTCCTGCATCTTGTTCGAGGCTTCGGCTTGCAGGGTGTTGCTCTTGGTCCACTTGCGCAGGAAATCCTGGCAGCGCTTGTCCGAGAGCCTGAAGAAATAATGGTCGGAATTGCGCAGTTCCGGCTTGGCGCCGGAGATGGCGGAATAGGGGTTCTTCACCTCGGCGGGCGTATAGGCCGCGCCGCACACCTCGCAGTTGTCGCCGTACTGGTCCTTGGCGCCGCACTTGGGGCACTCGCCCTTGATGAAGCGGTCCGGCAGGAACATCTGCTTGACCGGGTCGTAAAACTGCTCGATGCTGCGCTTGTCGATCAGGCCCGCCTTGCTCAGCCTGCGGTAGATGTCCTCGGCATACTCCTTGGTCTCGATGGAATTGGTGGAGCCGTAATGATCGAATTCCACATGGAAGGCGTCGAAATCGGCCTTGTGTTCCTGCCACACGCGGTCGATCAGCGCCTTGGGCGTGATGCCCTCCTTTTCGGCGCGCAGCATGATGGGGGTGCCGTGCGTGTCGTCGGCGCAGACATAGTGGCAAGTGGTGTCTGCCTGCATGTTCTGGAAGCGCACCCAGATGTCGGTCTGGATGTATTCGACCAGGTGGCCAAGGTGGATGCTGCCATTGGCATAGGGCAGGGCGGAGGTGACCAGAATCTTGCGCGGCATGGGCGGAAAAACCTTTCTTACAGAGAGGTGCAATTGTAGCAAAACCCACGCAGGCCTGCGGAATTCGGTAGAATTGGAAGTTCAGGTATGCCCGGACACCCCGGGTTTGATGCAAGCGAGGGAAATATGGCGATTACTGAAGCGGATGTTCAATCCGCACTGAAGCAATTGATAGACCCAAACACGAAAAAGGACTTCGTGAAGGGTAAGTCGGTCAAGAACGTCCAGGTCAGCGGCAACGACGTGTCGCTCGACATCCAGCTGGGTTACCCGGCAAAAAGCGTGTGGGGCGAGATCAAGGTGCTGGTGGAAAACCACCTGCGCGCCGCCCTGCCGGGCGTGGACAAGGTGAGCGCCAGTGTCACCAGCAAGGTGGTGCCGCATGCGGTGCAGCGCGGCGTGAAGCTGGTGGATGGGGTGAAGAACATCATCGCGGTGGCGAGCGGCAAGGGTGGCGTGGGCAAGTCCACCACGGCCGTGAACCTGGCGCTGGCGCTGGCCGCCGAGGGTGCGAAGGTCGGCATGCTGGACGCCGACATTTACGGCCCCTCGCAACCCACCATGCTGGGCATTACAGGCAGGCCGGTTTCCAAAGACGGCAAATCCATGGAGCCGATGCTGGGCCATGGCATCCAGGCCATGTCCATCGGCTTCATGATCGAGGGCGACGACGTGCCCATGGTGTGGCGCGGGCCCATGGTCACCCAGGCGCTGGACCAGTTGCTCCGCCAGACCCGCTGGGACGGGCTGGATTACCTGGTCGTTGACCTGCCGCCCGGAACCGGCGACATCCAGTTGACGCTCGCGCAGAAGGTGCCGGTGACGGGAGCCGTGATCGTCACCACGCCGCAGGACATCGCGCTGCTGGATGCGAAGAAGGGCCTCAAGATGTTCGAGAAGGTGGACATCAAGATACTCGGCATCGTGGAAAACATGAGCACGCACATTTGTTCGAAATGCGGGCACGAGGAGCATATCTTTGGCGCGGGCGGAGGCGAGAAAATGTGCGCCGATTACGGTGCGGAGTTCCTCGGCGGGCTGCCGCTCGACATACACATCCGCGAACAGGCCGATTCCGGCACGCCCACCGTGGTGGCCGACCCGGGCGGTCATGTCGCCAAGGTGTACCGGCAGATTGCGCGCCGCATTGCGGTGAAGGTGGCGGACATGGCGCAGGATCACAGCGCCGTGTTCCCCAAGATCGTGGTGCAGAATACCTGAGGGAGTGTGCGGGCCGCAGTCTATTCGGCGGTGCGGCCCGCCCCACAACCTTCCCCATTTCCCCCGTAAATCTGCGACAATTCGCGCAAGCTAGACCCATTCATTGAGAAAACCTGCATGAAGTTCCGTTTTAGTTCCGGCATCACATTGGCCGGCGGCCAATATGAGCCTGCACTGAAGCTCAACCCTGCGCAAGGTGCTGGCTGCGCGCGAAGCGCGGTACACCACTCTCCATACACGAGGAACTGAAGATGAAGTTTCGCTTTCCCATCATCATCATTGACGAAGACTTCCGCTCGGAGAATGCCAGCGGCCTGGGCATACGCGCGCTGGCCGAGGCCATCGAGAAGGAGGGCATGGAGGTGCTGGGCGTCACCAGCTACGGCGACCTGACTTCGTTTGCCCAGCAGCAGAGCCGTGCATCGGCTTTCCTGCTTTCCATCGATGATGAGGAATTCGGCGGCGGCAGCGCGGAGGAAACTGAGGCGGCGCTGAAGAGCCTGCGCACCTTCGTCGAGGAAATTCGCTTCAAGAACGCAGACATCCCCATCTACCTGTATGGCGAGACGCGCACTTCGCGTCATATCCCGAACGACATCCTGCGCGAGCTGCACGGCTTCATCCACATGCATGAGGATACGCCCGAGTTCGTGGCGCGCCACATCATCCGCGAAGCCAAGGCCTACCTGGATTCGCTGGCTCCGCCATTTTTCCGTGCGCTGCTCAACTATGCGCAGGACGGCTCCTATTCCTGGCATTGTCCCGGCCACTCAGGCGGTGTGGCATTCCTGAAGTCGCCGGTGGGGCAGATGTTCCACCAGTTCTTCGGCGAGAACATGCTGCGCGCCGACGTGTGCAACGCCGTGGACGAACTCGGTCAGCTGCTCGACCATACCGGTCCGGTGGCGGCCTCCGAGCGCAACGCGGCGCGCATTTTCAGCGCGGATCACCTGTTTTTCGTGACCAACGGCACCTCCACTTCCAACAAGATCGTGTGGCATTCCACAGTGGCGCCGGACGACATCGTGGTGGTGGACCGCAACTGTCACAAGTCCATCCTGCACTCGATCATGATGACCGGCGCAGTGCCGGTGTTCCTGACGCCGACGCGCAACCACTACGGCATCATCGGCCCGATCCCGAAATCGGAATTCGAGCCGGAAAGCATCCAGAAGAAGATCAACGCCAACCCGTTCATCAAGGACAAGACCAAGAAGCCGCGCATCCTGACCATCACCCAGAGCACCTATGACGGCGTGCTGTACAACGTGGAGACGCTGAAGCAGATGCTGGACGGCAAGATAGATGCGCTGCACTTCGACGAAGCGTGGCTACCGCATGCCGCATTCCACGAGTTTTACAAGGACATGCACGCCATCGGGCGCTACCGTCAGCGCGCCAAGGAATCCATGATTTTCGCGACTCAGTCCACCCACAAGCTGCTGGCGGGATTGAGCCAGGCCTCGCAAATACTGGTGCGCGAGCCGGAAACGCGCAAGCTGAACAGCCATATGTTCAACGAAGCCTATCTGATGCACACCTCGACCAGCCCGCAGTATGCCATCATCGCCTCGTGCGACGTGGCGGCCGCGATGATGGAGCCGCCGGGCGGCACCGCGCTGGTGGAAGAAAGCATCGCCGAGGCGCTGGATTTCCGCCGCGCCATGCGCAAGGTGGACGAGGAATTCGGCAAGGACTGGTGGTTCAAGGTATGGGGGCCGGAGAACATCGCCGACGAGGGCATAGGCTCGCGCGATGACTGGATGCTGAAGGCCACCGACAAGTGGCACGGCTTCGGCAAGCTGGCGGCCAGCTTCAACATGCTCGACCCGATCAAGGCCACTGTCATCACCCCGGGACTCAACCTCAACGGCAATTTCGACGAGTCAGGCATTCCCGCTGCGATGGTCACCAAATACCTGGCAGAGCATGGCGTGATCGTGGAGAAGTGCGGCCTGTATTCATTCTTCATCATGTTCACCATCGGCATTACCAAGGGCCGCTGGAATACGCTGCTCACCGCCCTGCAGCAGTTCAAGGATGACTACGACAAGAACCAGCCGCTGTGGCGCATACTGCCGGAATTCGCGGCCAAGCACCCTACCTATGAGCGCGTCGGGCTGCGCGACCTGTGCCAGCAGATCCACGACATGTACAAGGCGCATAACGTGGCGAAGATGACCACGGAGATGTATTTGTCGGACATGCAGCCCGCGATGAAGCCGTCGGATGCCTTCGCCCACATGGCGCACGACGAGATCGACCGCGTGCCGATAGACGAGCTGGAAGGGCGGGTGACGGCCGTGCTGCTGACGCCCTATCCGCCAGGCATCCCGCTGCTGATCCCGGGCGAGCGCTTCAACAAGGCGATTGTGGACTACCTCAAGTTTGCGCGCGACTTCAACCAGAAATTCCCCGGCTTCGAGACCGACATCCATGGCCTGGTTGCTGAAATGAATGGCGAACGGCGCTATTATGTGGACTGCGTCAGCCTGGACAAGACCAATTAACTGAAGGAATAAATCATGCGGTTCCCACTAGTGGTTGTTTATGCGGCTATCGCATTCAACATCTCGATGTTCACCGTGCTATTGCAGGCGGATGTGCTGATTCTTCATTCACCCATCCTCAAGGCTTTCTGCTGGGCTGCGACCGTGATTGCATGGGTGCTGACTTACAAGTTCCGGGGCAAGTACATCAAGCTGTTCTGAACCTCTGCTAGCCTTGCGGCTCGTGGAAGCGAATGGTGTTGCGTCCATCAGCCTTGGCCTGGTACATCGCAATGTCGGCCCACTTGAGGATTTCCTCCGGGCTTGCTGCCTGACCGGAAAAAAGCACCACGCCGATGCTGGATGAGCAGTGGTGCTCCACCCGCGTGGCCTTGCTGCCGTGCGCCATGGTAAGCACGTAAGGTTCCGCCAGGAGAGTGCGGATTTTTTCCGCGGCCACCGCCGCTTGCGCGGCTGATTTTTCCCGGTCCGTATCCAGGTCGTTCAGCACCACCACGAATTCATCACCGCCGAAGCGTGCGACCGTATCGGTCTCGCGCACGCAGCTGGAGACGCGGTGTGCCACCTCCTCCAGCAACAGGTCGCCCATGCCGTGCCCGTGCGTGTCGTTGAGCTGTTTGAATTTGTCCATGTCCATGAACATCAGCGCGCCGTAGCGGCCGTCGCGCTTGCTGGCTGCCATGGCGTGCACCAGCCGCTCGTTGAGCAGGCGGCGGTTCGGCAGCCCGGTGAGCGGGTCATAAAAGGCAAGGTTGATGATTTCCTGCTCGTTTGCCTTGCGCTGGGTGATGTCTGAAAAAATTCCCACGTAGTTGGCGACTTTCCCGTTATCTTCGTAGATGGGTGTGATGGCTAGTTGTTCGGGGTAAATTTCTCCGTTCTTGCGCCGGTTCCAGATTTCCCCGCTCCAGCTCTTGTCGTGCGTTAACATGTTCCACATGCGTGCATAGAATTCCGCATCGTGGCGCCCGGAAGCCAGGAAGGATGGCTTTTGGCCGACAGATTCCTCGCTGGTATAACCGGTGATCTGGGTGAAGGCGTGATTGACTTTGATGATGATGCCGTTGGCATCGGTGATCAAGACGCCTTCGCGGGATTCGAACGTGGCGGCAGCGATTGCCAGATCGCGATGGGTCTCATGCTGCAATGCCGCATTGCGCGCCAGGGTGCGCACCCAGAACAGCATCAGGGCCGCGATCAGCCCGGCTAGACCGGCCAACCCCAGCATCCTCCATTGCGTCCACAAGGGATCGCGCTTGTCCAGCATGACGAGCGTCCAGTCGCCTGCGGGATCGCCCCATTCCAGCGGGTGGCTATGCACGATGTAACGAGTTCCCCCGATTTCGGTTTCCGCATCCGTTGCAGACGGCGTGAAAGGCAAGGGCTGAAGCGCGCCCGCGTCGAATGCCGTGCCAAACTGCCGGGAATCGCGGATTTTCCTGAGGAGCTGGCCATCAGCCTCGCCGGAAACATGAAACAGCCAGTCCGCGCGGCTTGAGGCGAACACCACGCCTTGCGGCGACAGCAGCACGGCAGGTCCGCCCGGCCAGGTTGCGAGCAGGTTGTCAATCTTGCGCGCATTGATCCTGACTGCCGCTACCCCGATCGGTTTTGATGTCTTGTCCAACCCGGCGCGCACCGGGGCTGCAAGAAAAATGCCGCGCACCGGGTTGATGCTGCCGACTGCGGGGTACACGTTGGGGGTGCCCTGCAGGGCCATCTGTATATAGGGGCGGAAAGAAAGATTGGCGCCGGTGCCATGAACGTCGCCCTCGCTGCTGTATGCCACGACCACACCTTGCTGGTTGGTCAGGAGCGCGACATCCGGGAAAAAAAGCGAACGTAAGCCATCCAGCGTGGACAGTACCTGAGGCGCATCGGGCGGCAGTTTCCCGAGCACCACTTTCTTGGCATCGATGTTTTCCTGGCCGAGCAGGATGGCCGCGCCCATTGCGCGGCTGTTCACCGTGCCATTTTCCAGCGTGGAGGCATAGGAAACCAGCTTCTCCGCCAGATGCACATCGCGGTCTGCATCGAAGCTGCGTTCAGCCTGGCTCGCCACCACAAACAGCACCAGGAGCACCAGGGTGGCGGCGAACAGGCCGTAGATTTCGGCATACCGGTCTATCCAGTAGAAGAATCGCATTCAATCTCCAGGCGGCTGCCGCAGGATTTGGAGGTGCTTGCTTCTTAACGTTTTGATTCTAGCAGAAAATATGTGCCGCGCATCCGCTAAATTATGCCGTTTGTCGGAAAGCGGGCTGCAAATTGTCAATGTGTTTAGAATTTACGGTCCAAGGGATCGGAACGAGGGAGTCTCATGCCGATACAATATATAAAAATATTCTGTGTGCTGCTGTATTGCGCCGGGTCACTGGCAGCGCAAACCGCATCGGCCGGAGAGCTGCTGGTGGTGGTGGGCAACAACAGCGCGGTGGGCTCACTCGACAAGACCCAGGTGCGCAATATTTTTCTGGGCAGGGTCTCATCTTTTCCCGGCGGGCAAACCGCCACTCCGGTCGATCAGCCCGAATCCAGCCCGCTGCGCGACGAGTTTTACGTGAAAGTCGCGAATCTCTCGGCTGCCGAAGTCAAGGCGCGCTGGGCGCAACTCGCGTTCACCGGCCGCGGCGAGCCGCCGCGCGTGGCAGATAATAGCAAGGAAATCAAGAAAATCCTCAATGCGACGCCGGGGGCGATCGGCTATATCAAAAAATCCGATATCGACGACAGCGTCAAAATTGTCTTTGTCGTGGAATAAGTATGCTGTCCAGTTATGGGTAAGGGGGAAATATGCACTCGGGTAACAAGAAATTCTTGGCATTGCTCGTGGTGGGGGCATTGGGATTGACCGCGCCGTCCATCCGGGCCGAAGAGCAGGACGGGCTCAGCTTCAGGGGCTCCGGTTTCCTGACGCTGGCAGCCGGCGCGGTGCTCAACAACGGCCCGGCCCAGAATGCCAGCGGCTACCACTGTCCCTGCTTTATTTCCGACTATGGCGAGGCCGGGGTTTATGAAAAAGGCGGTCTGCACTGGAGGCCAGACAGCAAGCTTGGGCTGCAGGGGTCTGCGCTGTACGGGCGTTATTCCGTGACGACCCAGGTGGTTTGGCGCGGCGTGGACAGCGTTTTTGACATGGAATGGCTGTATGGCGACATCAAGCTCAACAATAACCTGACCCTGCAGGCCGGACGCAAACGCCTGCCGCTGTTTTATTACTCCGAATCGCAAGACGTGGGTTTTGCCATTCCCTGGGCACACCTGCCGCCGCAGCTATATGGCTGGGAAATCATCAATTACAACGGCGCCAACCTGCTCTACAAGGATCAGTGGGGCGACTGGTCGTCCGGCATGAATGTGTTCGGCGGCAACGAAAACCTGAAAGACAGCCCGTACTGGAAATTGTACAACGGCAAAAACAGCCGGACCGATTCGCACTGGTCCAACATTGCCGGTGCCTATTTCACCCTGGGAAACGAATGGCTAGAAGGGAGGCTGCTTTATGTGCAGTCCGACATACAGAACACCATCCTCGCCCCGGTTCTGCAGGCCAGCCCCACCACGCGCCAGAAAATCTACGGCGCCTCGTTCAACATCGATTATTCGCAATGGGTGGTGCGCTCGGAATTCCTCTACATCAACCGCAAGGAATCCTACGGCGGAGATCACGCCGAGCTGCTCGGCGCGGGCTACCGCCTCGGCAAATGGCTGCCCATGGCAACCTACGCGCGCTACCGCCAGTCGGTGACGCTGGACCAAACCATGGCAGAGGCGCACGACGGCATTTCCCTGCTGCTGCGCTATGACCTGACAACCTCCAGTGACGTCAAAGTACAGTTCGACCACTGGAAAAACCGCGCGCAAGCGCCATTTTTTGCCGCCACGCCGGCCACGGCCAATCCAGTCGGGCAGGCGAACCTGCTCACGCTCAGCTACGACATGGTTTTTTGAACGGCAGGAGGCAGAGCCTTATTTGCTTCACGCCTCAGCGCATCCTGCGAGGACATTACTCTGCCCCCTTACGCTTCTTGCTCATACCGTTTTATCAGCAAATCATAATGATGTATCTTGAGCAACGGCAGCACTTCTTGCCAAAGCGCGTCTGCCTCGCCGCGCCGTCCCAGTGCTTTTAACGATAGGGCCAGATAGGCACGCAGTTCGGCCCGCATGCCTATGATGCCTGGGCTGGTCATGGCTGCCAGTTCGTCGAGCACCTTGCGCAGTTCCCGGGCAGCAACTTCATGCTGATTCCCGACTTGTGCGAGTAAGCCATGCACGATGCGCAATCCGGATGCATACAATCCGCCACAGTTGCTGCTATGGAGGCCAGCCACGAGCTGGCGGGCTTCATCGAACTCGGTGGTGTAGCGCACCAATGACCAGGCCAAGTCGATTCTGATCTCGTTGCTGTTCTTGCTTTCGGCCAGCAATTTCCGCTGGACCTCGATCATTTTCTTGCGGTCGCCTGCGGCGTCGTGGATAGAGACCAGCTGGGTAAGGTAGCTGACCTGGTTGGGGTCATCGGCATGGACCGAGAATTCCTGCAAGGCTTGTTCGACCTTGCCCATTCCGGCCAGCATCTTTGCCCGTTCTGCGTCCAGATACAGGGGTGTGATCGCTTTTGTGAAATTCAGGCGGCGCAACAGTGATACATAGAGCAGGCCCGAGCGGTAGCGGCCGTACACGCGTGCCAGTTGCTCCTGGTTATGCAGAACGACCGGCAGGCTCAGTACGGTCGTCAGCAGCAGACCAGCCGCGAGCAGGGCGATCCCGCCATAAAGCGGGCCTCCTGACCGCCATTCATTGGCGACGAGCAGCACGCCGGGCACCCAGAACGGCCAGTTCCCCTTGTAGATCTTCAGCACGGCGATCAGCAGCGAATCGTAGCGTGTGTTGATGAGCTCTTCGGGCGGCGCGTTCTCGGCGGATTTGGAAAGCTTGACGGTTTCCAGGTCGGCGGTCAACACGCGGATGTCGCGGTAGCCCATGCGGGTGAGTTGCTGGTGGGCATCCGTGACATCCACGGCGACGAGGCTGTTCTTTTCGGCTGTGCCATCAGGGCCGATTCCTTCGAACAGAAATACCTTCATCATGCACCCGCCGCCTGTGGTTCGACGCCTGCAGCCTGCAGCACCCCCGCCCGGGCAAATATTCTGCATGCAATGGGGCTGCCCAGGGTAATCACGAGTTGTCTTTGGTCGGCGACATCCAGGCGCCGATTTATTTCGTCAAAAATCTGGGACGGGTTGAAGTCTTGCTGCTTGAGTTGTTCACCCAGGCGTTCAACATGCTCATGTTCCGACACGGTCGTGATAACTTCGTCCGCATTCATTCCCTGATGAATGACAATCAGTTCATCTTCTAATCTTCCCCAGGAATCTTCTTCCAATTTCAGCTTGCGCTTGGCATTGTCGAGTAGCGCCACCCGCACACCTTCTATCCAGGCGCTGCGGTTCATTTCCAGCACGCGCTCCTGCTGTTGCTCGGTCAAGGGCTCGGTGACGCCCTGTTTTGCGGCGTACGCTTGTATGTCTTCCAGGCTGGGCGCGCGCGCCAGGAGATTATCCATTCGTATGGCGTGAAGTCGTTCGATGAGCAATATTGACATGCGAACATCGAAAACGCGCCATGCGGTTGGCGATCCGAAACTCTCGACTGCGAATTTATAGGTGGGCTTGGCCCTGGGTACGATGGAAATCGCTCCCAGTTGCAAAGGCAGCTCCTCCGGGTTTCCACTGAGCACTTTTACAGCATTGGTCGGCGATGCCACAATGAATTCGAGAAACGGCGGCGTCGCCAGACGGCCTGCGACCAGGCCAATAATTTTGGTGTCGGGATGCTGACCCACAACAAACAGGCACTCGTCGCCATCACTCGCAAATACGCCCAGTTGAACAAACCCCTGCGCGGCAAGTTCCGACCAAAGGCTTTTGATCGCTGAGATGTTGGCAGCGTGTTCAATATCTTCGTCTTGCGCGTCAGGTAGAGACTGAACCCGCAGTTTTATCCGTGCGTTCAGGGGCATGATGAAGGGCGCAAGCGCCGCGTAATCCCCCATCACCTTCTTGAATTTGCCGCGCAGCCAATAAAACAAAATGACAACCAGCCCCACAACCACAATCAAGACCGCCAGTAAAATCTTCAGAAACGTCAACATCGCTTATTGTTCCGGTAAATTATTATTTTGCAAGTCTGCAAGACCCGGTCAGGTCACGTAATCGCACATTCCAAGCAGCTTCACGACCTCGTTTGCGTCAGGATAATCCACTATCGGATCTCATGCTTCTTGGGTTTAATTCCACAGCATCGACCAATGTCGCCTTGTCCGCTTTCGCAAAGTCTAATTGATGCCGCCAAAGGAGAACAACAGCCTCTTGTCAGGCATCCGGTGCGCCGGTCTAGGTCGGCTTGCGCTTATAGGTGACGAAATGGAATTCCAGCGGCTGCGGCGTTTCCTGGGTGCGCTTTTCACGTGAGGTTTCCAGCCACCGTAGTGTATCGAATTCCGGAAAGTGCGCGTCGCCCGCCACGTCCTGCAGGATCTCGGTGAGGTAGAGCGTGTCGGCAAGCGGCAGCGCCTGGGCGTAGAGCTCGGCGCCGCCGACGATGAAGATTTCCGCGTCGCCCTCGCAGGCGGCGATGGCCTCCTGCAGCGAGTACGCCATCACGCAGCCCTCGATGTTCAGCGCACGGTTGCGCGTCACCACCACCGTGGTGCGCCCCGGCAGCGGCTTGCCGATGGAATCGTAAGTCTTGCGCCCCATGACGATGTGATGCCCCATGGTGAGCGCCTTGAAGCGCTTGAGATCCTCGGGGCAGCGCCACGGCAGCGTGTTGTTGATGCCTATAGTGCGGTTGTGCGCCATGGCAACCAGGATGGAGATGCGCGGCCGCTTCATACCGCGACCGGGGCCTTGATGGCGGGGTGCGGGTCGTAGCCTTCCAGGACGAAATCCTCAAACT
>DATDDB010000112.1:0-2899 GCA_036524005.1 Gallionellaceae bacterium
GCATCATGCAGAAAAACCCGAAGCTGCCCGCGACGATGCCCCACTGGATGAGACCCGGCCAATGGCTGTGGTCCCAGACCCAGGGATAGTAGTCGTGCGCCAGCGTGGGCGAGACGATCATCCAGCGCTCCAGCCACATGCCGAGGTTGAGCAGCAGCGAAACCGCGAACATAACGGGAATGCTGGTCTGCCATTTCCTGATCGTCAGGGCGAACGGCACCACCGAACCGCAGAAGATCATGGACCACCAGAACGGCGCATACTGGCCGGTCGCTTTCTGGATCAGCACGTCCCTGGCCGCCTGGTCGTGGCTGTACCACACCGAGGCAAATTCGATGCAGTTGAGATAAGTCCACACCATGGCGATGGCGAAGGTCAGGCGCACGGTCTTGCGCAAGATCGGCAGCGTCAGGTATTCCTGGAAGCCGAAGGCATGGCGCAGAATGATGAACAGCGTAATGATCGCCGCACAGCCGGAATACAGCGCGCCCGCCACGAAATACGGCGGAAACGAGGTGATATGCCAGCCCGGCTGCTGCGACACGGCGAAGTCCGTCGCCACGATGGAGTGCACCGAAACCGCCAGCGGAATGAGGAAACAGGCCACGGTAAGATAGGTCACGCGGAAATTGCGCCACTGGCGGTCGGTGCCGCTCCAGTCCAGCGCCAGCCTGCCGTAGAAATTGGCGCGCCAACCGCTGGTGTTGTCGCGGCAGATGGCGAAATCGGGAATGCAGCCGATGTACAGGAACAGGATGGAGGACAGGAAATAGGTGATGATCGCCATCGCATCCCAGATCAGCGGCGACTGAAAGCTGGGCCAGAGCATGCGCTCGTTGGGATACGGCAGCCCGTAATACAGCTCCCACGGCCTGCCCACGTGCAGGAAAATGAAAATGAAGGCGGTCAGCAGCGAAAACACCGTCATCGCCTCGGCGAAGCGATACACCGGCTTGCGCCACTCCGCGTGGATGATGTGCAGGATGGCTGAGAGCAGCGTGCCGGAATGGCTCATGCCGATCCAGAAGATGAAGGTCGCCACGTAAAGCTGCCACATGAGCGGGTTGTTGAAATCGGCCACGCCCAGGCCCACATCATATTGATAGGCCTCGCAGGCGACTCCGGTGCAAGCCAGGGCGAACATGAACGCGAACACGCCCCAATACACGGCATGGGGTTTAGTCAGGCTCAGCAGCACGCTTTGCCTGACGCGAACCCAGGGCGCATTGTTCTCCGTGTCGTCTTGAGGCAGGCCATCCATGACAGGCAGTATCCTCCCAGGCAAATCCTCGAACCTGCTTTCGGGCACGCCATCCCTGGCGCGCACCGGCGATGCTACGACTTCAGCGGCTGCATCAAATGCGCGACTGCGCCGGTAGGGTCGGCCACCACGCAGATACGCCCCACGTCCGGAACGTCATGCGGCGGCACCACCAGCCTGCCGCCCAGCAAGGGCGCGCGCCTGGCGCATTCGTCCACATCCTCCACCGCGATATAAGCATGCCAGAACGATTCCTGGCCCGGCGTGTCCGGTGTCGGGTTCATCATGCCGGCGACATCCTCGCCGTTTATTTGAAACAGGGTATAGGTACCGAACGGCCCGGCGTCAACTTCCTTGCGCGTCCACCCGAACAGCGCGGAAAAGAATGCGCCGCTCCGCGGCTGATCGGGGGTGACCAGTTCGTGCCAAATGAAAGGATTCTGCTCTGCCATAGGTATCCTGTGTTCCGTGATTGAAACGCAAAATCGGCATTGCTGCTCCGGCTTGCCGGTTGACGCAAAACAGCGAACTGAATTGTCTGCGCCTGGCGAGCGCCCATGGTGCGGCGCCATGCACGCATCCTGACATGAACAAAAGCAAATTTCAAGAAATCACCGGGTAACACGATCAGGCCAACACTGCCTGCGGGTTATGGTATATTACACAGAACGTTCGTTCTTTTTTGTTATTTTCAGGACTCATCCCGGTGAAACACGCATCAGCAAAGGGCCGCGGCGCGACGCTGCAGATCGAGGGGCGCTTCGAGAGCGTGGCACGCGAGAAGTTTGACGATGGCTGGGTCATTGGCGAGGACGAACTGCCGCCGCTCAAGACCACGGTGACGGTGGAAAAGGCCAAGAGCGTGCTGCAGCGCCAGAAGTCGCCGGACCTTCCCTTCGATTATTCGCTCAACGCCTATCGCGGCTGCGAGCACGGCTGCATCTACTGCTATGCGCGGCCCTCGCACGCTTACCTCAACCTCTCGCCCGGCCTGGATTTCGAAACGAAATTATTTGCCAAGCCGGAGGCGGCGAAGCTGTTGCGCGCGGAGCTGGGCAGGCCCGGCTATGCCTGTGCGCCGCTTGCGCTGGGCTCCAACACTGACCCCTACCAGCCCATCGAGCGCGAATGGAAAATCACGCGCCAGATCCTGGAAGTGCTGGCGGAATGCCGCCACCCGGTTTCCATCGTCACCAAGAATGCGCTGGTCGAGCGCGACATCGATGTGCTGGCCGACCTGGCGCGCGACCATCTCGCCATCGTGTTCATCTCCGTCACCACGCTGGATGGCGGAATCGCGCGCAACATGGAGCCGCGCGCATCCAGCCCGCGCCGCAGGCTGCAGGCGATGCAGCGCCTGAACGAGGCGGGCGTGCCGTGCGGCGTGATGGCGGCGCCGGTGGTGCCCTTCCTCACCGACGCCGAGCTGGAAAGCATCCTCGAAGCCGCGCATGAACACGGTGCACAGAGCGCGGGCTATACCCTGCTGCGCCTGCCCTGGGAGCTGAAGGATTTGTTCAAGGACTGGCTTACCACCCATTATCCGCTGAAGGCCGAACACGTGATGAGCCGCCTGCGCGGCATGCGCGGCGGGCGCGAGAACGACCCCAATTTCGGCTCGCGCTTCCGCGGCGAGGG
>DATDDB010000113.1:0-4019 GCA_036524005.1 Gallionellaceae bacterium
TCTGGATGCTCTGCGGCAGCGGCTCCATGCTGATGCAGTCCACCGGGCAGGGCGGCACGCACAGCTCACAGCCGGTGCATAACGGTTCGATGATGGTGTGCATCTGCTTGGCCGCGCCCGAGATGGCGTCCACCGGGCAGGCCTGGGTGCACAGGGTGCAGCCGATGCAGATGTTTTCGTCGATGAAGGCGACCGCCTTGGGCTTGGGCTGCGCCGTGCCCTCGCCGAACGGCTTGAATTCCACGCCCAGCAGCTCGGCCAGCTTGCGGATGCCTTCCTCGCCGCCAGGCGGGCAGCGGTTGATGTCGGCCTCGCCATTGGCAATGGCCGTCGCGTAGGGCTTGCAGCCGGGAAAGCCGCACTGGCCGCACTGGGTCTGCGGCAGCACCGCGTCTATCTTGTCCACCAGCGGATTGCCTTCCACGCGGAAGCGGATGGCGGCGTAACCCAGCATCGCGCCGAGCACGACGGCTATGCCTGCCATGACGTAGAGAGCCGACAACATCTTACAGTTTTACCAATCCGGAGAATCCCATGAACGAAAGGCTCATCAGCCCGGCGGTGACCATGGCGATCGCCGAGCCCTTGAAGATTTCCGGCACGTCGGCGCCTTCCAGGCGCTCGCGGATGCCGGCGAACAGCACCATCGCCAAGGTGAAGCCGAGCGAACCGCCGAAGCCGAACAGGAAGGAATCAACCAGGTCGTGCTTTTCCTGCACGTTGAGCAGCGGGATGCCGAGCACCGCGCAGTTGGTGGTGATCAGCGGCAGGTAGATGCCCAGCACCTGGTACAGCGCGGGGAAGGATTTTTCCAGGAACATCTCGGTGAGCTGCACGAAGCCCGCGATCACCACGATGAACGACAGCGTCTGCAGGTAGGCCAGGCCATGCGGCACCAGCAGGTACTGGTTCACCAGATAGCTGGCGCCCGAGCCCAGCGTCAGCACGAACATGGTCGCCAGGCCCATGGCGATGGAGGTTTCCAGCTTCTTGGACACGCCCATGAAGGGGCACAGGCCGAGGACTTTCACCATCACGATGTTGTTTACGAACACCGTGAAGAGCAGGATGAGCAGGTAATGTTCCATAAAATTTGGTAACGATCCATGTATCCGGGCCATGCCCGCCAAAACGGGGCGCGGACTATGCCGGAAGGTTGGAATTATCGCCCGGATTAGGCGCAGCTTCAACCATGTATTGGTTATATGAATATACCGTCCCCGGGGCTTCCGGCGCGGCAGGGGCGCTGCCGGGCTGGCAGGGAACCTTCGCGCATGAACAGGGTCGGAATGTCCGGTATTGCCGGCTATATCCTTCTAATATGCGGACATTGCCAGGGGATTTGGTTTATTATTGACAAGATTTGAAGCTGATTAATCGAGGAGTAACAAGATGAAGTTGATGCGCGTGCCATTTATAACAGGCTTTGTGGCGGCTTTTTCCATGTTGACAGCGGGCACGGCCATGGCCGACATGCTCGACATCAACCTGAACAACAACACCGCACAGTTCCAGTACAGCACCGCCAGCGGCCCCAACGACCAGGGCCGGGCCAACCTGCATGCGGGCTTTCTCTACAACAACGCCAACAGCGTGCTGGGCAATGCCGGCATCATGGTGACCAACGGCCTGGAAGCCGCGCCCGGATTCAGCGTGGGCGTGGGCATGGAAGGCGTGGTAGCCGTGATCAAGGATGTTCCGCCCACCCGCTACACCGCTTCCGCCATCGCGCTGGATGCGCTGCTGCGCTTTTCGCCTTCCACCGCCAGGAATGTCGCCTTCGTCGGCGAACTGCACTATGCCCCCAAGATCCTCGCCTTCGGCGATGCCCAGCGTTTTTCGCAGGGCGTCATCCGCGTCGAATACGAACTGGCGCCGTCCACCACGGTTTACCTGGGCGTACGCCAGACTTCCTTCGGCCTGAAGAATACGCGCGCGGCTGACCTGGACCGTGGCGTGCACGTCGGCTTCAAAATGGCCTTCTAAAACATAGCGCATAAACCTGCTGCGCGTATCGTCATCGGGGTGGGGTTGCACCCGCAAGGGGTACGCCGTGGTTGTAAGGGGCTTAAGCCCCAACAACACACGCTGCTCAGTGCTCGGCATCCTCATGTACTCGCATGTACATTCCGGTGCCTGCGCGCCGGGCGCCCCCAATGCCGATCCGCTCGCAACGGTTTCTGCACTATGTTTGGAAATTTAACGTTTATAGAGCCGGGCCTGTGCCCGGCTTTGTTTTTTGAATGAGCAAAGCAGAAGAAGACAGCGGGCAAGAACGCGCCCGCATCGACAAATGGCTGTGGGCGGCGCGCTTTTACAAGACGCGCGCGCTGGCGGTCAACGCGCTGGAAAACGGCAGGGTGCTGGTCAACGGCGCGCGCGTCAAGCCCGCCAAGGCGCTGGCGGCGGGCGACATGCTCACCCTGCGCATGGGGCCTTACACGCACGAGGTCGAAGTGCTGGGGCTCTCCGCCAAGCGCGGGCCTGCACCCGAGGCGCAGAAGCTCTACCGCGAAACCGAAGAAAGCAAGGCGAAACGCGCCGAACTCGCCCTGCAGCTCAAGGCTCAGCAGCAGTATTCCGTGCTCAAGGGCAGGCCGACCAAGAAGGACAGGCGCGACATCGAAAAAGTGAAGAGCGGGAAGGTTTGGTAAAAACGGCCTGATCCCGTGCCCTTAATCCGTCCCTGATTCACCACAATCCCGCCCACTCATCACAGGGCGGGATATGGAAGCGGACACGGGGAGTAACAATTCCGGAGCAGGCTCCGGCAAGGCAGCGGATAGCCAGGGCTCCGGCTCATGGCTGGGCAATGCCCTCGATTCCGCCAGCAATTTCCTGCACGATCACGGCCCCTATGCGTGGCTGAATCCCGAGCAACAGGAGACCGCACAGAAGGTGGTCGGCGGCCTGATTGACGGCAACCGCCCCTCCGCACCACCCGCCAGTACGGGTGCGCCTGCGCCCAACGCACCCTCACCCAAGCCCGCACCCAGCAACGACCAATTGGGCTACGCCGCGCTCGTGTGCGGCTACACCGCCAAGGACGCGCCGCGCCAGATCGACAACTTCGGCCTCGCGCAGCATTTCGGCCTCTCGCCCAACATCATCGCCGCGCGCCCGGATGATTTCTACCGGCGCTGGGTGATCAAGGACTCGCGCGCTGCCCTGGAGGGCTGCACGGTATTGCCGCACATGCTCGTGCAGCAGCCGCACTTGGCACCCCAGCTCAGCCCCGACATCTGGTCGCTGAAGCACGCTGAAAGCCTGTTCTCCGATGCCGGCCATGTCCTGAAAGAAGTGGCCGGCGGAATTTTCGAACCGGGCCTGCACATGGCGACCGGCATGTTCGCCAAACCCATCTCGGATATTGCCGGCCTGACAGCCACCGCCTACGATGCCGTAAACGGCACCGAGGATGCAGGCCGGGCTGAGCGCTTCCGGCAATATGTCCGCAACAGCCTGACTTACGAACCCAGGACTGAAGCCGGGGCTTCCGTATACAACCCGCAGAACCTCATCCCTGCCTGGTTCGGCAAGCTGCTCGACCTTGCCCTGCCCAAAGCACCGGAGGACTCTTCCACGGCGGGCGGCATGCTCACCAACGGCATACGCGAGGGCACCCCCCAACTGCTGAATATTGCAGGGGCGAAATACATCCCCCTGGTTCCGAAAGCCGTGCGCGGCGAGCCGTTGCCGGTGGACCGCCCTGCACCCGAAGCGCCTGCGCCGCGCGTTGAAACGCTGTCAGCAAAACGCCCCACAGCACCTGAAGCGTCTGCTTCGCGTACCAAGACCCTGCCGGCGGAACGCCCCATTGAACCAGCCCCAGAACAGCCTATCGCAGAAGAGCCCGCCGTCTCTGAGCCTGGCTCAGAAGCGCCTGACTCGAAGGCGCCCGGGACAAAGGAGCCGGGGACAGAAAAACCCGCTGCCCCGAAGCCTGAAAATGGCGAAGCCCCTGCTACCCAGCCCGGCACGCCTAAAGACCCCGGCACACCCGAGGCAACCCCGCCCGA
>DATDDB010000114.1:0-3984 GCA_036524005.1 Gallionellaceae bacterium
CTTAGAACAGAGCTTCCATCTTCAGGCTGGTAGCGTTCTGGCCAGCAGGCACCACGCCAGCAACCGCATTCCAGGCAGAGCCGGACTGACGGGTGTTGGTCAGGCTCAGCTCGATGTTCTGAGCCAGGCTGTAGGTCGCGCCGATCTGAAAGGCGTTGTCGGTCAGGGCGGAGCCCGCTGCGTTAACAGCGCCATCCTTGGCTTGACGCACGCCGATGATACCGGTGATCTTCGGCGTGAAGCCAACGGATGCGTTGACGGTCAGTGCGGTCTTGGCCTTGGTGCCGCCGTTGAAGATGTTGACAGGCTGGCCAACATTGGAGTTGGGAGCCTTGCCGTAGCTAGCGGTCAGCAGCAGGGTCATGCCGGAGCCAACGTCGCCCATCATCTGGAAGTCGACGACTTGCGCCTTGGTCACTTCGGTGTTGAGTGCAGTCGTACCGCCGAAGCTCATCACGCCCACGCCCATGTTGAAGCCAGCGGCGTCAAACATGAAGGCGCCGCGTGCATAGACGGTGTTCATCGAGTTGCCGGGTGCGCCGCCAAGTGCGTTGACGTCAACGACGGGCAGGCCGGTAACGGCGTTAACGGCAGTCGTAGCGTACTTACCGACGTTCACGAAGAACATGTCGGGGTTCACCACCACCACGGAAGCGCCAGCTGTGTTGATGCCAACACCGAGGTACTGGGCAGCGGAGGCAGCAGCGAAGTGCTGGCCGCCGAGGCCGGGCATCGGAGTAGCCATGTGCACTGCGGATACACCGGTGTTCATCAGCTCGAAGCTGTGTGCGGGACCTTGACCAGCGGTGGTCAGGAACACCACGCCAGCGCGGATGCCTGCGCCAACGTCAAACAGAACGGGCAGCTTGGCGGAGCCCATGCCGGGCAGGGCGGATGCGCCGAACTCGGACAGGAAGCCGACGTTGTCGGAAACGCGGCCGCCGAAGAACAGGGACAGTTCGCCGCCGTTGCCGGGAACGTGAACCAGGTTGTGCGTGCCAGTGGCGGTCACGTTGCCGCTTTGTTCTTCAATACCGGCTGTGGACAGCACGCCGAAGTTCAGGCGGTCGGGGAGGGAGAGGTCTTCGCCCTCAACCTTGCCCTGGGCGCCCATCAGGGTGTAGCCGCTGGCCTTGAACGAACGGCCGAAACCGTTCAGGATCGGGAAGTGCTGGAAGTGGCAAGCGCTACAAGCCATGCCGGTTTGGCGGGCGAATACGGGCAGCGCGGACGCTTCAGGAGCGAAAGCCGCGGCAGCCAGCAAGCCTGCCAGAGAGAGGGCTACTTTTTTCATCATTTCTCCTCGAGGATTGAGTTTGTTAACGTTAAAACTAAAGGTACTTGTTACTGTTCTTGGTCTTATACTTCTTTTTAATAGCTGCGCAGAGCGGACTCTTTGCAGCTATGGGGTCGAAGGATAACCAAGACTCTCGGCGGATGTCAAAGGTTTTTTTGGGGGGTGGCGTTTACGCCACGGTCAGTGTTCATGGGGGTTTGCCTCACCCGATTGTGTGCCGTTTCGCAGCCATTCCTCGGCCGCATCGAGCTGGTCCGGGGAGCCCAGCAGCACCAGCACGTCGCCCGCCCACAGCACCATGTCTCCCGCCGGTTCGCTTCCCTGCACGTTGTGGCGGCGCACGGCATTCACCTCCACCTGCAGCGCAGCAAGATCGACATCGTCCAGCGTCTTGCCCACGGCATCGTCGAGCGCGCCCAGCAGCACGCTGCGGAAGCGCGGCTGTGCCCGGTCTGCGGCTTCGCCGGTGACGTCGGGTTCTGTCGCAACGCGGAAATAGCCGCTGAACATGCTGTAGCGGCGCGCGCGCGCTTCCTGGATGCGGCGGATCACGCGGTTGAGCGGCACGCCGGAAAGCAGCAGCGCCTGGGAGGCGAGCATCACGCTGCCTTCGGTGACCTCCGCCACGACTTCGGCGGCGCCCGCTTCCTTCAGCGCAGCGATGTGGGTGTCGTCCGTGGTGCGCACCACCACCGGCAGGTCGGGACGCAACTCCTTGACGTGATGCAGGATCTTGAGCGCGGAATGCTGGTCGCTGTAGGAAACGACCAGCGACTTGGCGCGCATCAGCCCGGCGGCGACCAGCACTTCGCGTTTGGCGGCGTCGCCATACACCACGCTCTTGCCCGCGGCGGCGGCCTCGCGCACATGGTGGGCATCGAGGTCGAGGGCAATGGTGCTGATGCTTTCCTCCTCCATGAAGCGCGCCAGCGCCTGGCCGCTGCGTCCGTAGCCGCAGATGATGATGTGGCTGTCCGCCGCCATGCTGCGCTGGGCGATGCTGTGTATCTGCAAGGCGCGGTTCATCCACTCGGCGGGGGACAGGCGGCGCACGATGGCTTCGGCGTGGTGCAGCAGGAAAGGCGCGGCCAGCATGGAAAGCAGCATCGCGGCCAGCACATTCTGCGATACTTCCGGGGAAAGCAGGTGCTGGCTTCCCGCCAGCGTCAGCAGCACGAAGCCGAATTCGCCGGCCTGCGCCAGCCCCAGCCCGGTGCGTATCGCGGTGCCCCAGTCGCCGGTGAAGCGGCGCGCCAGCAGCGCGACCACTGCCGCCTTGAACGGGACCAGGATCAGCAGCAACAGCAGCACCCATTTGAACCCCGCGATCACGCTGCCCAGGTCCAGCATCATGCCGATGGTGACGAAAAACAGGCCGAGCAGCACGTCGCGGAACGGCTTGATGTCATCTTCCACCTGGTAGCGGTATTCGGTTTCGGAAATCAGCATGCCCGCCACGAACGCGCCCAGCGCCAGCGAGAGCCCGGCCTGCCGGGTGAGCCAGGCCAGCCCCAGGGTGAACAGCAGCATGTTGAGCATGAACAATTCGGAGGATTTTTGCCGCGCCACCAGGTGGAACCAGGGGCGCAGCAGGCGCTGTCCGAACAGCAGCAGGGCGGCAAGGATCAGGGCGGCCTTGAGCAGGGCGGAGCCGAACGCGACGGGCAAGCCCTGCGCGCCGGGAACCAGCGCGGGCATGAGGATGATCAGCGGCACCACGGCCAGATCCTGGAACAGCAGCACGCCCATGACATTCTGCCCGTGCGGCGTGCTGAGTTCGGCGCGCTCGACCAGGAGCTTGCTGACGATGGCGGTGGAAGACATCGCCAGCACGCCGCCCAGCGCGAGGCCGGCACGCCAATCCAGCCCCAGCGCCAGCGAGGCGAGCATCACCAGCAGGATGGTGGCGATCACCTGGGCCGAGCCCAGGCCGAAAACCAGCCGGTGCATGCCGCGCAGCCGCGCCAGGCTGAATTCCAGTCCGATGCTGAACATCAGGAACACCACGCCGAATTCTGCGATATGGCGTGTTTGCTGCGTGTCGGGTATCCAGCGCAGCGCGTGCGGGCCGATCAGCATGCCCACGATGAGATAGCCCAGCATTGCGGGCAGCCGCAGCACGCGGCACAGGACAACCACGCCCACGGCCACGGAAAGCAGTACCAGCACCACATGCAGCAAGTCGGTCATTTAATGTATTCCCTGAAAGCCTGACAGATCAGTGTTTAATATGATGCCCTGACTCGCCGGGATTTTCAAAGTTCCACCGCGGATGGGCACGCTGTTATAATTAGCGCATGAACCGGGCACTTACCGCATCGCCCCACGCGCTCGACCTGGCGCGCGAGGTCCTCAGCATCGAAGCAGCCGCCGTGCAGGCGCTTACCCAGCGCATAGGCGACGATTTCCTGCGCGCGCTCGACATTATCCTGTCCTGCGAGGGCAGGGTGATCGTCAGCGGCATGGGAAAATCCGGCCATATCGCGCGCAAGATCGCCGCCACCCTCTCCAGCACCGGCACCCCGACATATTTCGTGCATCCGGCAGAGGCTGCGCACGGCGACCTGGGTATGATCACGGGCGAAGACGTGCTCATCGCCCTGTCCTACTCGGGCGAGAGCCAGGAGCTGCTCGCCATCGTGCCGATCATCAAGCGCCAGGGCGCGAAACTGATCAGCCTCACCGGC
>DATDDB010000115.1:0-3699 GCA_036524005.1 Gallionellaceae bacterium
ACGGCATTGATGAACACGTCCTGGTCGAAGCAGGCGATGCCCGCGTGGCGATGCAGCACGGCCAGCAGCATGGCCAGCCGATTCTGCTCTAACCCTAATGACAATCGGCGCGGGCTGGGCGAGTGGGCGTCGTCGAGCAGCGCCTGAATTTCCACCAGCAGCGGGCGCGTGCCTTCCTGCGTGACCATCACACACGATCCTGCCACCTGAGTGCCGTGCTGGGAGAGGAACAATGCGGAGGGATTGCTCACTTCGCGCAGTCCCTTTTCTGTCATGGCGAACACGCCCAGTTCGTTCACCGCACCGAAGCGGTTCTTGAAGGCGCGGATCAGGCGGAAGCTGGAATGGGTGTCGCCCTCGAAATACAGCACGGTATCCACGATGTGCTCCAGCACCCTGGGGCCAGCCAGCGCGCCCTCTTTGGTGACATGGCCGACCAGGATCATGGTGATGCCCGCGCTCTTGGCGATGCGCGTGAGCTGCGCGGCGCATTCGCGCACCTGCGCCACCGAGCCGGGCGCGGAGGTGAGCTGCTCGGAATACACGGTCTGGATGGAGTCGATCACCGCGACCTGCGGCTTTTCATGGGCGACCGTGGCCTGAATCTTTTCGAGCTGGATTTCCGGCAGCAAATGCACTTCGCGCGCATCCAGCCCCAGGCGCTTGGCACGCAGCGCGATCTGCTGCGCGGATTCCTCGCCGCTGACATACAGCACTTTCTTCCCGGCGGCCAAATGCGCCAAGGTTTGCAGCAGCAGGGTGGATTTGCCGATTCCCGGGTCGCCGCCGATCAGCACCACTCCGCCCTCCACCAGGCCGCCGCCCAGCACGCGGTCGAATTCGGCGATTCCGGTTTGGGTGCGCGAAACTTCAGCCGCTTCCACCTCGGCCAGCTGCTGCAGCTTGCCCGAGGCCGCCAAGGCGCTGAAGCGGTTCTTGCCCGCGGCCGGCAAGGCTTCCGCCACCGATTCCACCAGGGTGTTCCATTCTCCGCAATGCGGGCACTGCCCCTGCCATTTCGGTGTTTGCCCGCCGCATTCGGTGCAGGTATAGACTGTCTTTGCTTTTGCCATGTTTATTTCGGGAATGCCCGGTGGGATGAGTGCCAAAATGGGCAATGATAGTGGCCAGCGGCCGGCAACTCAACACCAAACTACAGGGCAGCTCCGCTCAGCCCGTCTGGTCGAACACAAACCCGCGCTCTTTTATCACGCGCAGGCAGGCGTCCACCACCTGCGGGTCGTAGATCCTGTCGCGATTGTCGCTGATTTCGGCCAAGGCCTGGTCGATTCCCAGTGCGGGCCGGTAGGGGCGAAATGCGAATATCGCCTCCACCACGTCTGCGACCGTCAGGATGCGTGCCTCCAGCAGTATCTGCTCGCCCTTCAGCCCCTGCGGATAGCCGGACCCATCCATGCGCTCGTGATGCTGCAGCACCATTTGCGCGATGGGCCAGGGAAACTTCACGTCCTTGAGAATTTCATAACCGGTCTTCGGGTGCAATTTGATCAGGCCGAACTCTATTTCGGGCAGATGCCCGGGTTTGCTCAGTATCTCCGCAGGCACGCCTATCTTTCCGACATCATGCACCGAGGCGGCGAGGCGCAGGCCATGGATGCGCTCCGGGGCAAGCCCCATCTCGCTGGCGATGGCTGCGGCAAGCTGCCCCACCCGCCGCTGGTGGCCGGCCGTGTAGGGATCGCGCATTTCCACCGTGGAGGCAATCGCCTGGATTGCATCCTCCAACCCCTGGTGCAACTCTTCTGCGCTGCGGCGGCGCTCTTCGCGGTCGCGCAGGGCGCCTATGCCATAGGCAATATCGCGCACCAGGTCGCCCATCAGGAGTATTTCCTCTTCGTCGAAGGCATTCGCCTCGGAAGCGTCTATCGTGACCGCACCGAAGACCTCGCCTTCGCTGTTTTTCAGCGGCAGCGCAAGCACAGAGAAATAACCGCGCCTGACTGCACCATCGCGCCAGGGTGCGAAACGCGCCTCGCTCTTAACATCGCGCACAATCTGCGGTTCGCCAGTGCGCAGGGCGGTGCCGGTCGGCCCCTGCCCCAGCTCGGTGTCTGCCCAGGAGAATCGTACACTCTCGAGATAGCCATCATCGAAACCGCTCTGCGCCATGATCCGTACCGAGTGCTGCTCGTCATGCACGGCATAGCAGACCCATGCCATGCGGTATCCGCCAATCCCGGTAAGGGTGCGGCACATCTCGCTCAGCAGCGCTTCCTCGGTCTGTACCCGCGCCATGGCCTCGTTGCCGGCAGTCAGCGCCCGGAGAGCGCGGTTGACCTTGCGCAGCCCCTCCCACGCCACATCGCGCTGGCTGATCAGCCCGGATGTATAAGCCTCGTGATCGCGGCACAGCATGATCGCCTTGGCCAGGATTTCCATCACCGGCTTGAAAATGCGGGTCAACGGCAAATCGGTGTGCGGAGTCGCCGGCGCGAGCAAAAGGATTACGCCCTGGCCATTAATCGGCAGGCGCAGGAACGCGGTATAGGGCTTGTTCGGGTTGGACAATGGCTTGAGCAGGGACGCATCCTCGCGCAAATGTGCATCGCCCAGCAACAAGGCGGCTGGCACAGCCAAGGTTTTGCCGATGTTTTTGCCGAGCTCGAAATCCCCGACCGCCGCATCAAGTCTGACGTCGAGCGTTGCCGCGTTTCCCGCCTTGGGCACATCGAGAAACACCAGCCCGGCCGGAAACGAGGTGAAGTACAACAGCCGTTGCAGTGTCTTTGTGAGCAGCGGACTTACGCTTACCTCTCCGCCGATGACCAGCGCCATCTCGTAAAGTATGGTCAGTATTTGCTGCTCACGATTCATGGTTGGCGTTTTCCCCACCAGCTTGCAACGAGCGTGGCATTGTGAAACAGGGGATAGTCCCATTGCGTGGCTCCGCCGATCTCTCCGAGCGACAAGGCTCCCGCGATTTGCGCCGCCTGCACACGCTTGGCAAGCAGGCGCAACTCGCTTTCCGACGCCTCGATGCCGAGATGCAGCCGGCGCCCGGCACAGTAGAACAACAGCAACTCGTTCCCGGCCGATGGCGGGGCAAGCGCCGTCAGGCCACGCGCCAGGGTTTCGATCGTATGCTCGGAGTCGACTGCCGGTGCCTTGAGCAGCGTGAGCAGCGCATTGGGTGGCACCTCGCCGACGCAGAACAGCGAACCATCCTGCTCCAGGGCCACCGGGATGCGCACCAGTATCGTGCCGTTGGCGCGCATGATGCCAAAAGGGAAATGCACGGCATACTGATAGAAATTCTGCCGGTCTATCTCCACCCCATATTGCGCGCGCGCCATCTCCTGGTAAACCTCGAACGCAGGCCGCCAATCGATCTGGTGGATGCGGTTGCCTTCCGTGGAGGTTGCCGTAATCATCTGCGCAGGCGCGGAGTAGCCGTGCTCGACCACCGCACCGGGGTGGGATGGCAGCAGCATGGCCAGCACCCCCCGCTGCACGATGCTTGTAGCATCAAACAGGCACGGTATGGGCTGGAACGACTCGCTGCCCGCATTGACGCCCATGTAGTGCACACGATTGGCCAGGCGCAGGTAAAGTTCGTCGAGCAGCGTGGCGACGTTCTGCACCATTGCGTCGAACACCAGGAACAACGTCGTTTCACCGTTGCCGCCGAGATGGGATACAAGGTCTGCCGCGATCCTGTTCACCGCTGCCTGGATTTGC
>DATDDB010000116.1:0-16164 GCA_036524005.1 Gallionellaceae bacterium
CACAGCGGCGAGATTTGCGCACAGGCCTTGTATCAGGGCCAGGCGCTGACTGCGCGCGACCCCGCGATACAGTCGCAATTGCTGCAGGCCGCGCAGGAAGAGACCGAGCACCTGGCTTGGACCGCCAAGCGCGTGCACGAACTGGGCAGCCACCTGAGCGTGCTCAACCCGGTGTGGTACACCGGTTCGCTGGCGCTGGGCGCATTTGCGGGGCTGCTGGGCGACAAGTGGAACCTCGGGTTTCTGTCCGAGACAGAGCGCCAGGTAGGCGGCCACCTGCAAAGCCACCTTTCCAGCCTGCCGCCACAGGACGCGAAAAGCCGTGCGGTGGTGCAGCAGATGTACGTGGATGAAACCCGGCACTCGGAGATGGCTCGGGAAATGGGCGGCGCGGAATTGCCCGAGCCGATCAAGCAGCTGATGCAGGCGAGTTCGAAAGTGATGACCAAGACGGTCTACTGGGTCTAGAAAACTGCTGCGACAGCCATCTGCTGTGTTGCGTGGTGCTCGGCATCCTCATGTACTAATGTGTACATTCCGGTGCCTGCGCGCCGTGCGCCTTGCATCTGGCTGTCCTCGCTACGTTTTCTAGGCGCGCCAAATCCGTTTGGCAGGAGTGGAGGCACTACTCCTGCACGATCTCAAAATCGTGGGTGATTTCCGCGGTCTTGCCCAGCATGATGGAGGCGGAGCAGTATTTTTCGGCGGATAGCTTGATCGCGCGTTCCACCACGTCGGCCTTGATGTCGCGGCCCTTCACCACGAAGTGCATGTGTATCCTGGTGAATACCTTGGGGTCTTCCTCGGCACGCGCGGCTTCCAGTTCCACATAACAGTCGGAAACGGCCTGGCGGCTTTTCTTCAGGATGGAGATGACGTCGAAGCTGGTGCAGCCGCCCGCTCCGAGCAGCAGCATTTCCATGGGGCGCGGGCCGAGATTGCGCCCCCCTGCCGCCGGGGCGCCATCCATCAGCACGGCATGGCCGCTTTCCGATTCGCCCAGGAATGAAACCTGTTCCACCCATTTGACGCGCGCTTTCATGGCTATCCTTTTTGAATGTTATGCCGGTGATTTTAACCGATACCACAGCATGCCGATGACTTCATGCATGAAATGACTGCTTTCGACCAGGGCGTCTGCACTGGGCAAAAAGTCCAACAGGCGAAGCGGGGCGGACAGGCTATAGCCGGTGGGAGCGGGAACCACGTCAAACCCGGCGGAACGAAACACCTTGGCCGCGCGCGGCATATGCCAGGCATGGGTGACCAGGTAGATGCGCCGGATGCCTGCCGGGCCCAATATCTTCTGGCTGAAATTGGCATTTTCCAGCGTGTTGTTGGAATTTTCTTCCGCCCACTTCACTGGGACACGGAATTCATTTTCCAGCACGGCCTTCATTTGTTCAGCTTCGGACAAGGTGTTGCCCTGCGGCTTGCCACCTGTGACCAGCAACGGCTTGCCGGTATCGCGCTGCAGTTTGGCGGCGTAGCGCAGGCGGGCCAGACCGTGTTCACTTACTGAGTCTGCGCCATATTCAGGCGCATTGAGATAGGTTCCCGCGCCCAGCACCACGATGGCATCGGCTGGCTGGGTTTTCGGGTCCAGCGCAACTGATGCGCCGGCCAGCCATTGCATCAGGCTGCCCGAAACGATGGGCATGGAAAGCAGCCACAGCAGAACCAGCGAGGCGGCGACCAGGCTGCGCGCGAGGGCCGGACGCTTATGCCAGAGCAGCAATCCGGCCATGCCGGGCAGCAGCAGGCAAAGCGGCGGCAACAGGAACATGGAAATGAGACTGGTGGTGTTTGCGGACATGGAATGCGGTTTCCAAAAAAAGAACGCGCATCATAAATAATGATGCGCGTGAGGTCGAGGAGAAGATTTTCAAGCCTTCAGCGCAGCATGATAGCGGCGCAATGTTACATAACCATGACACTTTGCAGAGGCGTGAAGAGCACGTGTGAATGAATCTGTAATTCTGCTGAAATTACCCTGTAACAAGCAGGGGTTAGAGTGCAGGTCATCATGAACAACCATCAGGAGAACTGATCATGAACATGCATACTTTAGCCATGCCGAATGTCTGGATGCCATTGGGCGTCAAGTTGCCTGAGCAGGGCAGGCCCGCACAGGGCTGCGCTCAGGATTTCAGGTTCAATTTCGGCCTGTTTTCCGCCATGCGGCAAGCCATACAGTGCCGCCAGGCGGTCGTCCCCATTACCGTCATGGGCCGCGCGGATTTCATTCATCACGTTACGCTGCATCTTCCGGAAGTTTCCTCGCGCATCGAAGAGGATGATTTCGGCATCCTGCACCTGGAAATGGGCGCCATGAAGCTGGCGACGCGGGAAGCCATCCTGAGCTATGAGTTCCATACCGTGCGCAGGCACTTTTCGTTCATTTCCTACCTGTTCGAACATGCCGACCAGGAACTGCATGACGCAATACGCGTGTCCTACGTGGAGAATCTCTTCATTGGGGCTGCAGCGGCGGAATATGAACATGCACGCAGCCTGCTGCCAAAAAATCTGGCCGAGGCGCTCAAAAAACTGGATCTGCGCAATGCGTTGCTTGAACAGCAGCCCAACAAACAGCGGGGAATAGCACAATATTCGGAGCGCCGTTTCCACCTGACGTTCCCGTAACGGGAGGCAGTCTTCTGGCACTTCAGAAAAGCCGGTGCGCGGCAGAGGTTGTTTTATTCCGGCTGACCGGACTTCAAGCGGAAAATTTGAAAAGCGCCGGCTCAATGAGCAGGGAATAGGGGGAGCGCTCCCGCGGGGCCGCGGTATGAAGGTGGCTGTGCGTGATGGTTTCAGCAGTGACCATACGTGCGAGCATGGCCATCTCATCAAGGGGTACGCGAACGGCATCCCTTGCTTCACCCACCAGACTGCCCCAGCTTTCCCGTGCGCAATCATGCGCGTCGAAGGATGTGCCTGCCCGGTGGCAGGACCAGGGATTGTATTCTCCTTCTGCGTCTGTGTAGTGCATTTGCATAGCCTCCATCACTGGAATCGGTCAGTTTGTGAAGCGTGTCTCCGTGCGCACCTGGTTTGCGGCTGCCAGGCCCGGGATGTGCTTCATGCCTTGAATGCGCCGGTCGACAATGAGACTGTTCCCTGGCTGCTTTTTGGCAAGTTTCTTAGCCTCGCTGGCGGCGTCGGCCACCTCGATGTGCGAACGGAACACGCCGGGCTTGATATGGGAGGCACCTATCGAAAGGGTGGGCAGGGGATGAAATACGGCATGCCCCTGGCGGTCTACTCCCGCGTAGCCGCCGCTGGCGCGGTGCGCATCATCTGCCAGCGCGCCGGCAGCCTGGGCGAAGGATTGCAGGGCGGTGTTGCAGCGATTCTCCCAGTCCGCGCTTTGCATCAGCAATATGAAGTCGTCGCCGCCGATATGGCCGATGAAGTCCAGTATCGGGTCGCATGCGCCGCGCAGAATGCGCCCGGTAAGCTGGATCAGCTCGTCGCCTCGGTAATAGCCGTAGACATCATTGAATGGCTTGAAGTTGTCCAGGTCGCAATAGCAGATGTGGAAGGGGACGTCGCTGTTCAGCAAATGGTTGATGCGTTCGTTGATCGGCACGTTCCCCGGCAGCATGGTCAAGGGGTTGGCGTGGCGCGCAGCTTCCACCTGCATTTGGGTGATGACGCGCAGCAGGTCCAGCCACCGGCCTATTCCGAGATAGTACTCGCCGTCGGTGATGATGAAGTCATCCGAAAAATGCCTATCGTGGGATTCGGTGATGAACTGGCTGACTTCCTGGAGTGCGGTGTTCTTTTCCACCAGCAGCGGGCGTTGCTGCGCGGAGAGGATGCATGGCTTGTTGCCCAGCAGTTCGCGCTGGAATGGCTGGGCAAAGCGCTCCATGAAGGCATGGCGGCTGATCAGGCCCACGGGCCTTCCATGCTTGACTAGCGGTATGCTGTCCAGCAAGGGGTCGTCTGAAAAGCGCGAGTGTATTTCGTTGTTATCCGTGTCAGGCGAGGCTGGCTCGATGTGCACCAGCAGCGTGAGCGCGGAGACCATGCGTGAATTCGCAGGTACCCTGTCCGGCAGGTTGCACAGCGCCTGGCTGGTTTCGGGCGCCGGGACCAGCGGCGGAGTGGGGCTGGGGTGCGCAATGAAATACCCTTGTCCCAGCGCGATGCCCAGACTTTTGACGGTCATGAATTCCGCCTCGGTTTCAATGCCCTCGGCGATGATCAGCGAGCCGCTGCCCTCGGCGATCTGCTGGAAAGACTTCAGGAACTGGCGTTTGAGCGGGTCGCTGTCGGCATCCTTGACGAAATGCTTGTCTATCTTGACGTATTCGGGGTGCAGTTCCGACCACAGGCGCAGACTGGAAAATCCTTCGCCGAGGTCGTCCAGCGCGATCTTGAAACCCATGCTACGGTAATGCAGCAAGGCATCGCGCATCAGGTTGATGTCTTCGGTGGGCTGGTTTTCGGTGATCTCGATCGTCACCTGGTCGGGCTTGATGCCAAGCCGGCGCATGTGCTCCAGCGTCTGACCGTTCTTGAAGCTGGGGTGGGTCAGCACGGACGGGCTGATGTTGAGGAACAGGCGTCCCGGAAGTTTTTGCTGGGCAAAGGCTTCCAGCACCACCCTGCGGCACAGCATTTCGATCTCGAGCGAGAGCCCGCATTGCCGCGCCGCGCAAAAAAGGTTGGCCGGGGTATGCAGAGGGCTGTCGTCAGGGCCGCGGATCAATCCTTCGAAGCCGATGAATTCATCCTCGCCCATGCTCAGGATGGGCTGGAATACCGCACTCAGGTTCCTTTGCTCGATTATGGTAAGCAAGGCTCTCCGCATCTCGGCCGCGGATGGGGGCGCCGCATCCGGGCGGCCCCGGCATTCGCGGGAGGGCAGAAAGGTATCGGCAAGTTCCATAGTGAGTTCCGTCAATTTATCGGGGACGAGCATAGCGTTGTAATGTTGCTGAAATATGACAACGTCCTTGAAATGGGAATTGATACACAGCCGTCACATGGATGTCACATTGCATCCTTAGAATCCGGCGCATAAAACACACAAGCAATACAGGAGCGGAGTTTATGCGCCAAGAAATTAGAGACGGCCGGGACGTACTGTCGCTCGCCGTTCCGCTACATCCCATTTCCCCCAGCGTTCCGCTGGAGGAAGTTGCCGAGCTGTTCCTGAACCCGGACTACGCAAAGGTGCTGTCGTTGCCGGTGGTGGACGGGGGCAGGCCGGTTGGCATGATCAGCCGCTACAAATTCATGGATATTTACCTGAAGCCTTATGGCCGTGAGTTGCACGGCAAGCGCCCGGTCAGCAGTTATATGGTAGATAAACCGCTGGTGGTGGCGCATGACCAGCCGCTGGCCGAGGCGGCGCTGCATGTCACGCAAAACATGCGCTTTCCGCTGATGGAAGATTTCATTATCACCGAGAACGGCAGCTACGCAGGCATCGGATTCGTGGTGGACTTGCTGCGGGCGATGGAGCTGCAGCTGCGCTCTCACACCCAGGAATTGAACGATGCCTATTCCCGGCTCAAGTCTTCGCAACTGGCGCTGGTGCAGTCGGAAAAAATGGCTTCGCTCGGCCAGATGGTGGCCGGCATTGCGCATGAAATCAACACGCCGCTGGGCTATGTGCAGAACAACGTGTCCATGGGGCAGGAGTTGTTCGCGCAAGTGCAGGCGATGAACGATAGCTACGAAAATCTGGTGGACAACCTGCTGGATGAGGGCGCCAGCGAGGAGCAGGTTTCGGCGCTAATGCAGAAGGTCGCTGCGATGCGCAGCGGGACCAATGCGCGCGAGATGCTGCAGGCGATGCAGGGGCTGATGGCGGATTCGCTGTATGGTATCGGGCAGATTTCCGAGCTGGTGCTCAACCTGAAAAATTTCTCACGCATGGACGCGGCAGCGACCGAGGCAGTGAGCCTGAACGACTGCATCGAGAGCGCGCTTAACATCGGCCGCAACGTGCTCAAAAACAACAATGTCGAGGTGATCAAGGATCTCGGCGATCTGCCCAGGATAACCTGTGCTCCCTCGCAGCTTAACCAGGTGTTCCTTAACCTGTTCACCAACGCCGCGCAGGCTATGGAGGGGAGCGGCCGCCTCGGCATCAAGACCTGGGCGGAGGACGGTGCCATCATGGTGGCGGTACAGGATAACGGCAAGGGCATTCCTGCGGAAAACCTGGCGCGCATCTTCGACCCGTTTTTCACCACCAAGCCGGTTGGGCAGGGCACCGGGCTGGGCCTGGCCATCACCCACCAGATCATCGAGCAGCATGGCGGCGAAATCCGGGTGGAATCCGAAGTGGGCGCCGGGACCTGTTTTTATATCAAGTTGCCAACAGGTTCCGTTGCCGCGCGGGAGGAAGCTGACGAAGCTTCAGTGGCCACGGCGCTCGCCATGCTGCACGCAGCCTGAATAGATCTCTCATTAAGGAGAATGACATGAACAAGCCTACCTTGTTGCTGATAGACGACGAAGAGCGCATCCTGCGTTCGTTGCGCATGCTGTTTTTCACCGGCTACGAAGTACATATGACCACCGATCCACAGGAGGCGCTGCGCATCCTGCGCGAAAAGCAGGTGCATGTGATCGTGAGCGACCAGCGCATGCCGGAGATGCAGGGTTCGGAGCTGCTGCGCCAGGCGCGCGAAGTTTCCCCCGCCACCATGCGCATTCTGCTCACGGGCTATTCAGACATTGAGGCTTCCATCGCCAGCGTGAACGAAGGCGAGGTGTTCCGTTATCTGATGAAGCCATGGTCGGCCGAAGAAGTAAAACAGGTGGTGGCGGAAGCCGCGGCCATTGCCGAGGCGAGCTTCGCCGCCGCCCAGCATGCGCCGGCAGCGATTGCCGCGGCTTCGGACAAGAAGCCCCGTGTGCTCATCATGGACCATGATGAGGCGACCGCAAAGGTGGTGCATGAAGTGCTGCAGGATCGCTGCGAGATCATCTGGGCTTCCGATGCGCAGCATGCCATGGAAGAGCTGGCCAAGCAGGATATATCCGTCGTGGTGTCCGACCTTATGCTGGGCGATACCAACGTGGGTTATATCCTCAAGACCATCAAGCAGATCAATCCGCAGACCCAGTGCATCGTGGTCACCTCGTTCAATGACACATCACGCCTGGTCGAACTGATCAACCAGGCGCAGATTTCGCGTTACCTGCCCAAGCCGCTTTCCAAGAGCATGCTGGGGCGCAACCTGGAATACATGCTGGAGCGTTTCCAGACCCTGTGCAGCATGCCGGTATTGCAGAAGCGCCAGAGCGTGGCGCCGATCGCCGATCCCCAGGAAAAACAGTTGTCCGGCAATTTTGCCAGCCTGCTGAGCCGTCTGCGCAAAGTTAGCGTGTAGCATGCGTGACCCCCTCCCCCTTTCAGGGGGAGGCAGGGGAGGGGGTGGAACTTTGGCATAGCGCAGCCCATCGTTTGTACCCCTATCCCACCCTTCCCCCTGGTAGGGGGAAGGAGGCATTCCAGCCGCCTGTTTTACGGGCGCCATTCCAGAATACCTGCCTTTGCAGGTAGAATAGCGCCTTTGCTTTTCAGAAGGTTGCGGATCAGCCATGCGCGTTTCAAAGTTTTTTCTCTCCACACAAAAAGAAGCCCCTGCCGAAGCGGAATTGCCCAGCCACAAGCTGATGCTGCGCGCGGGATATATCCGCAAGCTTTCCAGCGGGCTGTATACCTGGATGCCGCTGGGGCTGCGCGTGCTGCGCAAGGTGGAAAACATCGTCCGGGAGGAAATGGACAAGAGCGGGGCGATCGAATTGCTGATGCCCGCGGTGCAGCCTGCCGAGCTGTGGCAGGAAACCGGGCGCTGGGAAGTGTTCGGCCCGCAGATGCTGAAAATCAAGGACCGGCACCAGCACGATTTCTGCTTCGGCCCCACGCATGAGGAAGTCATCACCGACATCGCGCGGCGCGAGATCAAGAGCTATCGCCAGCTGCCGCTGAATTTCTACCAGATCCAGACCAAGTTCCGCGACGAGGTGCGCCCGCGCTTCGGCGTGATGCGCGCGCGCGAATTCGTGATGAAGGATGCCTATTCCTTCCACAGCAGTTTCGAGAGCCTGGAGCAGACCTACCAGGTGATGTACCAGACCTACAGTCGCATCTTCACCCGCCTCGGCCTGCAATTCCGTGCCGTGGCGGCGGATACCGGCGCGATCGGCGGTTCCGGCTCGCACGAATTCCATGTGCTGGCCGATTCCGGCGAGGATGCGCTGGCGTTCTGCCCGGATTCGGACTATGCAGCGAACGTGGAGCTGGCCGAGGCGGTGGCACCTGCCACCCCGCGCGATGAGGCCGGCAAGCCGATGGAAAAAACGGTCACACCGGGCCAGAAGACGATAGAAGAAGTGGCAGCCTTCCTGGATGTCGCGCCGCAGCGGGTGATGAAGGCCATCGCGGTGATGACCAACGACGGCCAGTTCGCGTTGCTCATGTTGCGCGGTGATCACCAGCTCAACGAAATCAAGGCCGCCAAAGTGCTGGGCGATTTCCGCTTCGCCTCTGATGATGAAATCAGGCAACACATGAATTGCCGCGCGGGCTACATCGGCCCACTCAACACGAAAGTTCGTACCCTGTTCGACCGTGCCGCCGCTGCCATGAGCAACTTCGTGTGCGGCGCCAATGACGACGGCTATCACTATGTCGGCGCAAATTTCGGGCGCGACCTGCACCTCGACGAAGCGAATGTGCACGACCTGCGCAACGTGGTCGCGGGCGATCCCTCTCCTGACGGCAAGGGCAAGCTCGAGCTGTGCCGCGGCATCGAAGTCGGCCACATTTTCCAGTTGCGCACCAAGTATTCCGAGGCGCTGCAGGCGACTTATCTGGACGAGGCTGGCCGGGCGCAGGTGATGGAGATGGGCTGCTACGGTATCGGCGTGTCGCGCATCGTGGCCGCCGCCATCGAACAGAACTTCGACGAGCGAGGCATCACACTGCCCGCCGGCATGGCGCCGTTTGCCGTGGCCATCGCGCCCATCGGGTACAAGAAGAGCGATGCGGTGCGCGATGCCGCGGAAAAACTCTACGCGGAACTCACCGCGCAAGGCATCGAGGTGCTGATGGACGACCGCGACGAACGCCCCGGCGTAATGTTCGCCGATTTGGAACTGATCGGCATCCCGCACCGCGTGGTCATCGGCGAGCGCGGGCTGAAGGACGGCATGGTGGAATACAAGGGGCGCAAGGATGCGGAAGCCAGCCAGGTGCCCTTGCAGGAAATCGCCAAATTCGTACAATCCAGGGTATGCGCCTGACCCTGAAAAGGCATCCGCAACACCTGGCACTCCCGCTCCTGCTGGCGGCGGGGCTGCTTTCTGCCCCTGCAGCCTACGGCGGCGCACAGGTCTATAGCCCGCTTTCCGCCAGCGTGCGCACTTTGCTGCAGCAGAGCATCTCCGATCAGGCCGCGCCCAGGCTGGTTTTCAAATCCGAGCCGGAAGGGCAGGCATGGCTGGCCGAAATGTCGCGGCGGCTCGAGAAACACATGCCGGACGAGCAGGAGCGCAGGAATTTCCTGATTTCCGTGCAATATGAAGCTGCCCGCGCCGGGCTCGATCCACAAATGGTGCTGGGCCTGATTGAAGTGGAGAGCCGCTTCCACAAATACGCAGTGTCGCGTGCCGGTGCGCGCGGCTATATGCAGGTCATGCCGTTCTGGGTGAAGCAGATCGGCTCCCAGGGCCAAAACCTGTTCCACCTGCGCACCAACTTGCGCTATGGCTGTACCATCCTGCGCCACTACCTGGACATCGAAAAGGGGAACCTGACCCGTGCGCTGGCGCGTTACAACGGTTCGCTGGGCAAGCGCGAGTACCCCACGCGAGTCAAATATGCCTGGCAAAAACACTGGAGCCTGCCAAGCAAGATGGCAGTAGTGGAGGGCGGTGCGGCAGGCTGAGGTAAAACCGGGGGGGGGTGCTTACCCTTCGGTGATTTGCAGGGTGATGTCGAGCGCCTTCCACTGACGGGCTTCTTCCTCCAACGCGGTGCCGGTCAGCGGGTTTTGCGCCAGCCAGCCTGGAGAAAGCGCCAGGCGGTATTTGTTGCCGCTGACGCTGCCTTGCATCACTGGTAACGCCGCATCGCTTCGGCTGCGGTAAAACAGGACGGACAGGCGCAGCGCCATCGCCAGCGCGATATTTTCCGGTGTATCTATCTGCCCGCGCATTTTTTCCAGGCCGCCGCGGTGCGCCAGTGCCAGCAGGCTCAGGCGCAATTGTTCCTTCCGGGAGAATCCAGGCATGTCGGCATTGGCCAGAATGTAGGCGGTGTGCTTGTGGTAGCCGTTGTGCGCGACGCTGATCCCGATTTCGTGCAGGCTGGCGGCCCAGCCCAGCATGCGCAGGGTGTCTTCCCCGGGTTCACCGCCTATCATTTGCACGGCGATCTGGTATGCCAGCTGCGCCACGCGCGAAGCCTGGCGCGCATCGACGTGATAGCGCCGCATGAACTGCTGCACCGTGACATTGCGCATGTCACGATCATGATACCGTCCCAGCAGGTCGTATAGCACCCCCTCGCGCAGCGCACCGAGCGCGGGCTGCATCTGTTCGATTCCCAGTTCACAGAATGCCGCGTACATGATGGCAAAGCCGCCCGCCAGCACCGGAATGCGGTCCGGTTTCAGTCCTTGCAGATTGAGCTTTTCCGCGTCGCCCGCCTTGAGAAACAACGCGCGCAATTGTTCCAGCCCGGCGCGGGTGAGGCCGTTGTCGCTCATGCCGTTCTGTTCGAGGATGTCGCACAGCACGCGCGCAGTGCCGGAAGAGCCCAGCGCGGTATCCCAGTGACCGGGGGCAAAGCCCGAAACTATGGTCTGCAATTCATTGCGCGCGGCGAATTCCGCCTCCTTGAGGTTGGCCTTGGAAATCTTGCCGTCCGGAAAAAAGCGCTGGGTATAACTGACACAGCCCATGTACAGGCTTTCCAGACGCAAAGGCTTCAGCCCGCGCCCGATGATGAACTCGGTGGAGCCGCCCCCGATGTCCATCACCATTCTCCGCGCGTCGCTCTGCGGCAGGCCATGTGCCACGCCGAGGTAGATCAGGCGCGCTTCTTCGCGTCCGGCAATGACTTCAATGGGGAATCCGAGTGCAGCCTCGGCTTGTTGCAGGAATTCGGGGGCGTTTTTTGCGACCCGCAGCGAATTGGTTCCCACGGCCCGCACTGCCTTGCGCGGCAGGCCGCGCAGCCGTTCGCCGAACCGTTCCAGGCAGGCCAAGGCGCGCTGCTGCGCTTCCTTGTTGAGGCGCTTGTCTTCGTTCAATCCGGCAGCCAGGCGCACCGGTTCACGCAAGTTGTCCAGCATGTAGAGCTGGTCATCCTCAACACGTGCGACTTGCAGGCGAAAGCTGTTGGAGCCGAGGTCGACGGCAGCCAGGATGGGTTGGCGTAGCACGGGAGGCTATTCCGATACTTCGCGCTCGATTTCTTCCACGGTCACATGGCGCACGTCGCGCCCCTTGACCATATAGACCACGTATTCTGACATGTTCTTGGCATGATCGCCGATGCGTTCGATGGCCTTGGCCACGAACAGGATTTCGAGCGCGGTGGAAATGGTGCGCGGGTCTTCCATCATGAAGGTGATCAGGTAGCGCATGATGGCGCGGAATTCCTCGTCCACCTGCTCGTCCTGGCGCACCACCTGGGCCGCTGTGGCCAGGTCGAGGCGGGCGAAGGCATCCAGGGACTTGCGCAGCATGTCCAGTGCAATTTCGGCGGCGTGCTTGATTTCGGGATGGCGCGGGATGTGCAGGCGCTCGCGCTGCGACAGCAGCTTGGCCATGCGCGCGATTTTCTCGGCCTCGTCGCCGATGCGCTCCAGGTCGGTGATGGTCTTGATCACCGTCATCACCATGCGCAGGTCGCCAGCGGCAGGCTGGCGGCGCGCGATGATTTGGTTGCAGTTTTCGTCAATCTCGACTTCCATCGCATTGACGCGGTGGTCGTCTTCGATCACCCGGTTCATCAGCGCGACGTCGCCGTTGATCAGTGCTTCAAGCGCGAGCTGCACCTGGCTTTCCACCAGCCCGCCCATTTGCAGGACGCGCGCGCGCACCGTTTCGAGCTCGGCGTCAAATTGTTTCGAGGTGTGTTCGGTGTTTGCCATATTAGCCTTGCCTTTACGCGATTAAGGGCGGTTGCCCATTTTAGCCGCAAACCGTGACAATTTTGTTACGTTCAGTTCATGGTCTTGACGCCATCCGGCGTGCCGAGCAGCAGCACGTCAGCCGGGCGGCGCGCAAACAGGCCATTGGTGACTATCCCGGCGATGTGATCCAGGGTGGATTCCAGCTCCACCGGGTTCATGATTTGCAGTCCGCGCACGTCCAGGATCAGGTTGCCATTGTCGGTGGTGAAGCCTTCGCGCAGCACCGGTTGCCCGCCCAGCTTGGTGAGCTCGCGTGCCACATAGCTGCGCGCCATGGGGATCACCTCGATGGGCAGCGGAAATTTGCCGAGCACGTCCACCAGCTTGCTGCTGTCGCACACACACACGAATTTCTTGCTGGCTGCCGCGACGATCTTTTCGCGCGTCAGCGCGCCGCCGCCGCCCTTGACCATGTGCAGGTGGCGCGTGATCTCGTCCGCTCCATCCACGTAAACGGGGAGTGTGCCGGCATCGTTCAGCGAAATCACCTCGATGCCGTGGCCTTGCAGGCGCTTGGCCGATGCCTCGGAGCTGGCCACGGCCCCGCGCAGCTTGTGCTTGATCCTGCCCAGTTCATCGATGAAAAAGTTGGCGGTGGAACCGGTGCCCACGCCCACGATGCAATCATTCGGCACATGCTCGATTGCAGCCTGCGCGACCGCGCGCTTCATGTCGTCTTGTGTCATGCCCATGCTTGAATTCAACCTGTTATTTAGTTTCTCCGGCGTAATTATTGCAGGAATTGCGGGTTTTAGAAACAGAAAAACTTCATGCCAGCCCTTATTTCCTGCTAATCTTGCGGTTGCAAGTATCGTAAATCACCAGCCAAGTCATGCAAGGTTACCTGAAGCGCATTCTCACCGCCCGCGTCTACGACGTGGCCATCGAAAGCCCGCTGGAAGCGGCGCCCAACCTTTCCGCGCGCAGCGGCAACGCCATCCTGCTCAAGCGCGAGGACATGCAGCCGGTGTTCTCCTTCAAGCTGCGCGGCGCCTACAATAAAATGGCGCAGTTGACTCCGGTGCAGCTCAAGCGCGGCGTGATCGCCGCCTCGGCGGGCAACCACGCACAGGGGGTGGCGCTCTCGGCAAGCAAGCTGGGCTGCAAGGCCGTTATCGTCATGCCGACCACCACCCCGCAGGTCAAGATCGATGCCGTCAAGCATTTTGGCCAGCGCGCGGTGGAGATTGTGCTGCAAGGCGACAGCTTCAGCGACGCGTACCAGCACGCGCTGGCGCTGGAAAAGAAACACGGCCTCACCTTTGTCCACCCTTTCGACGATCCCGACGTGATCGCCGGGCAAGGCACGATCGCCATGGAGATCCTGCGCCAGCGCCAGTCGCCCATCCATGCCATTTTCTGCGCGATCGGCGGCGGCGGGCTGATCGCGGGCGTGGCTGCCTACGTCAAGCAGGTGCGTCCGGACATCAAGGTCATCGGCGTGCAGACCACCGATTCCGACGCGATGGCGCGCTCGCTCAAGGCGAGAAGGCGCGTCACGCTCAACGATGTGGGCCTGTTTTCCGACGGCACAGCGGTCAAGCTTGCGGGCGAAGAGACATTCCGCGTATGCAAGCAATATGTCGATGAAGTCGTGCTGGTGGACACCGATGCGGTTTGCGCGGCGATCAAGGACGTGTTCCAGGATACCCGTTCCATCCTCGAACCGGCCGGTGCGCTCGCCGTTGCCGGGGCCAAGCTGTATGCGGCACGCGAGAAGCTCAAGGGCGAGACGCTGGTGACCGTGTGCAGCGGCGCCAACATGAACTTCGACCGCCTGCGCTTCGTGTCCGAACGTGCCGAGATCGGCGAAAGGCGCGAGGCCATCCTGGCCGTCACCATCCCGGAAACCCCGGGCAGCTTCCGCGAGTTCTGTGCGCTGCTGGGCAACCGCAACATCACCGAATTCAACTACCGTTTCGGCGATCCCCGGGCGGCGCAAGTGTTCGTGGGCGTGCAGGTGCGCGACCCGTCCGAGACCGCCAGGCTGGTGGCCACGCTGAAAAAGAACAAGCTCAGCACGCTCGACCTGACCGACAACGAAATGGCCAAGCTGCATGTGCGTCACCTGGTCGGCGGCCACGCGCACGGCATCAAGGACGAAATCATGTTCCGCTTTGAATTCCCGGAGCGCCCCGGCGCGCTGATGAATTTCCTGAATCGGATGAACCACAGCTGGAACATCAGCCTGTTCCATTATCGCAACCACGGCGCGGACTACGGGAGGGTGCTGGTCGGCATGCAAGTGCCGCACCACGACAAGAAAGCCCTGAAGACCTTTCTCGACAAGCTCGGCTACCCCTACTGGGACGAGAGCGACAATCCGGCATACCGGCTGTTTTTGGGATAGGCTTTGAGCACGGACTCTTTCCGTGACTTTGTGCTGGAACAGCTCGCTGCGCTTGAAGGCCTGCGCTGCCGCCGGATGTTCGGCGGCCACGGCCTGTATGGCGGTGAGCGTTTCTTCGGCATCATTCACGACGGCAGGCTGTATTTCAAGACAAATCCCCGCAATTTGCCGGATTTCCTGAGCCGGAACTGTGCCGTTTTCGCACCCTCAAAAAAGCAGGTTTTGCAGAATTATCGCGAAGTTCCTGTAGAGATACTGGAAGATGCCGAGAGTTTGGTGCGTTGGGCGAGAAAGGCTGCGCAGGAATGAGCACGTCTGCTATGAAGCAGTCCCTCAGGCAAAGTATAATCGCGCTCCGCGATCAACTGCCCCCCCACGAACGGGCTAGGTTGAGCCGGGCCGTGACGGAGCGGATCAGCCGGTTGCCGGCTTATCAGGCGGCGGGTACGGTGCTGGGCTACCTGAATTTCGGGGGGGAACTGGCGGTTGAGGATTGGGTGGGACAGGCGCTGGCGGAAGGCAAGCGCGTGCTGCTGCCGCGCGTCAATCGCGCCAGCGGACACCTGGACTTGTACCGGGTGCAGGATTTGCGGCATGACGTGGCGCCCGGACTTTGGGGCATACGCGAGCCGGTGGTGGAGCGCTGTCTCAAGGAAGAAGCGCCGGGCAAGGTGGATTTCATCCTGCTGCCCGGTGTCGCCTTTACCCGCGCTGGCGCGCGGCTGGGCTACGGCGGCGGGTTTTACGACCGCCTGCTGGCGCGTCTGCCGGGCCACCCCGCCCTGGTGGCGGGCGCTTTCGGGCTGCAGGTGGTGGCGGAGGTTCCGCAGGAGCCCACCGACCGCAAGGTGGAATGGCTGGTGACGGAACACGAGACAATACATTGCGTCGCGCCGGAAGGCCGCGGCGGACAGCAGGATTTTTAGCAGGAGAAGAGCGAAAGATGGAAAACAACATCCCGGACGTGGATACGCAGGAAACGCAGGAATGGCTGGATGCGATAGCATCGGTGCTGGAAAACGAAGGGCCGGAGCGCGCGCACTTCCTGATTGAACGCATGATAGTCCAGGCCCGTCTGGGCGGGGCGGACATGCCGATCAGCGCGACCACTCCTTATCTGAACACCATCCCGACCGACAAGGAACAGCGTTCCTCAGGCGATGAGGAACTGGAGCACCGCATACGTGCCCTGACCCGCTGGAATGCGATGGCGCTGATCCTTAATGCCAACCGTGAATCGTCCGAACTGGGCGGGCATATCGCGAGTTTCGCTTCCGCAGCTACCTTGTATGACGTGGGATTCAACCACTTCTTCCACGGCGCAACAGAAAACCACGGCGGCGACCTGGTGTTCTTCCAGGGTCACTCTTCGCCGGGCATGTATGCGCGCGCCTATCTCGAAGGCCGCATCAGCGAAGAACAGATGTATAAGTTCCGCCAGGAAGTGGACGGCAATGGCTTGTCCTCCTATCCCCATCCCTGGCTGATGCCCGATTTCTGGCAATTCCCCACGGTCTCCATGGGGCTGGGGCCGCTGATGGCCATTTACCAGGCGCGCTTCATGCGCTATTTGCAGCATCGCAACATCGTCCAGACCGAAGGGCGCAAGGTGTGGGCCTTCCTCGGCGACGG
>DATDDB010000117.1:0-12246 GCA_036524005.1 Gallionellaceae bacterium
GATGCTGCCCAGGTAGGTGTTCAGTTTGCTCATGATGTTATCCAGTCCTATGGTTAAGGTTAATATTTTCTCAAAGCATGCCAATTACGGGCGAGTCGCATCATAACCACGGCTTATTACAGAATTATTACACAACTTCCGCTGGGGAATATCAAGCCGCAGTCCGTGAAATTTTAAGAGGCGGGTTTATGGGATTAGCCCGATGGGGGTATGCGACATTGACCATTTTGCTTTTCACAGGTAGGATTGCCCCCTTTCGTTGGGTTCGGAGTGCAGTACAGGATGCGCCTCAAGCTGGTTGCCGGAAATTGGAAAATGCACGGGACGCTGTCCCAGAACGAGGCATTGCTGGACGCGCTGGTGCCCGGCATGGCGCAGCTTTCAGGGGTGGAGTGCGCGGTTTGCGTGCCTTATCCTTATCTGCACCAGGTTCAGCAGAAGCTGTCCCGCACTAATATAGTCTGGGGCGCGCAGGATGTGCACCAGCTGGAAAAAGGGGCATACACCGGCGAGGTGTCTGCAACCATGCTGAACGACTTCGGCTGCCGCTATGTCATCGTCGGGCACTCCGAGCGCCGCAGCATCTACGGCGAAAGCAGCGCACTGGTGGCGGAGAAATTTGTTGCCGCGCAGAAGGCGGGAATGCTGCCCATCCTGTGCGTGGGCGAGACCCTGGCGCAGCGCGAGGCGGGTACCACTGAAGCCGTGGTGGCCGAGCAGCTGGATGCGGTGATCAAGCTGGCCGGGGTGCAGTCCCTGAGCAACTCGGTGCTGGCCTATGAGCCGGTATGGGCCATCGGCACCGGCAAGACCGCCACGCCCGAGCAGGCGCAGGCGGTGCATGCCTTCATCCGCGGGCGCATTGCGGCGCTGGATGGAGGGGTGGCGCAAGGTTTGCGTATTTTGTACGGCGGCAGCGTCAAGGGTTCCAATGCGGCGGAGCTGTTCGCCAAGCCGGACATTGACGGCGGGCTGATCGGCGGGGCATCGCTGATCGCCGAGGATTTCCTGGCCATTTGCAGGGCCGGGCAGGTTTAATTTTTGGAGTGGCAAGTGGAAACTATTGTTTGGGTGATACATATAATTACGGCGATCGTGCTGATCGGCCTGGTGCTGATGCAGCACGGCAAGGGTGCGGACATGGGCGCCGCTTTCGGAACCGGCTCCGCCGGTAGTCTGTTCGGCTCCTCCGGCTCGGCCAATTTCCTGAGCCGCAGCACGGCAGTCGCGGCTGCGATTATTTTCGTGACCAGCCTGACGCTGACTTATTATCACAGCCATACTCCCCAGAATCTGGGCGTGATGGACAAGGTTGAGCCGGCCAAGACAGCACCGGCCGGGGAACAGCCTGCGCAGGTGCCGGGCGGTACTGCCGCGCCGTCTCCCTCCAGGTCGGGCGATATACCCAAATAAATAGTAGTACTGACAACCGGGCGCCCTTGGTGCGGGCGTCCGGGTTTTGAACATGCCGATGTGGTGAAATTGGTAGACACGCTATCTTGAGGGGGTAGTGGCGAAAGCCGTAGCAGTTCGAGTCTGCTCATCGGCACCATATTGAAAAACAAACCGGAGCCTATAGAGCTTCCGGAATGAGTGATGCGGGACATGCGCGTTCAGTGCGCAGTACGAGGAGAGGGTAGATGCTGGATAATTATTTCCCGGTGCTGTTGTTCATCGTCGTGGCGCTGGCCATGGGCGTGGCGCCCCTGGTGCTGGGCAGGCTGCTGGGCCCCAACCGCCCGGATGCGGCCAAGCTCTCGCCCTATGAGTGCGGCTTTGAGGCGTTCGAGGACGCGCGCATGAAATTCGACGTGCGCTATTACCTGGTCGCCATCCTGTTCATCTTGTTCGATCTCGAGATCGCCTTCCTGTTTCCCTGGGCCATGGTGCTCAAGGAAATCGGCTGGTTCGGCTTTGTCTCCATGATGATTTTCCTGGCCATCCTGGTGGTTGGCTTCATATATGAGTGGATGAAAGGGGCGCTGGAGTGGGAGTGATGGAAGGAAACGGGCTGCTGCACGGCAAGCTCGACAAGGGCTTTATCGTCACCACGGCGGACACACTGATCAACTACGGGCGCACCGGGTCCCTGTGGCCGATGACTTTCGGCCTGGCCTGCTGCGCGGTGGAAATGATGCATGCCGCGCTGCCGCGCTACGACCTGGACCGTTTCGGCGCCGGCGCCTTCCGTCCCAGCCCGCGCCAATCCGACGTGATGATCGTCGCCGGCACGCTGTGCAACAAGATGGCTCCCGCGCTGCGCAAGGTGTATGACCAGATGGCCGAACCGCGCTGGGTGATCTCCATGGGTTCGTGCGCCAATGGCGGCGGCTATTACCATTATTCCTATTCCGTGGTGCGCGGCTGCGACCGCATCGTCCCGGTGGACATCTATGTCCCCGGCTGCCCGCCGACTGCGGAAGCCTTGCTCTACGGCGTGATCCAGCTGCAGAACAAGATCAAGCGCACCAATACCATCGCACGCGGGTAAACATGGCAGCCGATCTGAAAGCATTGCATGAGCATTTGAGCGGGCTGCTGGGCGAAAAAGCCGTCGGCCTGGAAATCCGTCTGGGCGAACTGGGGCTGACGGTGCGTGCCGCCGACCTGCTGGAGGTGATGAAGCGCCTGCGCGACGACGCCGGCTGCCGCTTCGAGCTGCTGGTAGACCTGTGCGGCATGGATTACTCCACCTATGGCAGCGACACCACCGTGGACGGCGCCTATTTTGCCAATGAAGACGCGCCGCGCGTGTTTCCGCAACGCTTCGCCGCCGTTTACCAATTGTTGTCTGTCGAGCGCAATGCGCGCATGCGCGTGCGCGTATTCGCCGAAGACGACGAGCTGCCGGTGCTGGAGTCGGTGACCGACATCTGGCCCTGCGCCAACTGGTACGAGCGCGAGGCGTTCGACCTGTACGGCATCGTGTTCACCGGCCATCCCGACCTGCGCCGCATCCTCACCGATTACGGCTTCGTCGGCAACCCGTTCCGCAAGGACTTCCCGCTGTCCGGCCATGTCGAGATGCGCTACGACCCCGAACAGAAGCGCGTGGTCTACCAGCCTGTCACCGTCGAACCGCGTGAGATCACGCCGCGCATCGTCCGTGAACAGCATTACGGCCGCAACGATTAAGCAGGCAGGCGAATCATGTCAGAAATCAAGAATTACACCCTGAACTTTGGTCCGCAGCACCCCGCTGCGCACGGCGTGCTGCGTCTGGTGCTGGAACTGGACGGCGAGGTGGTCGAGCGCGCCGACCCGCACATCGGCCTGCTGCACCGCGCTACCGAAAAGCTGGCCGAGCACAAGACCTTTCTGCAGAACGTGCCCTACATGGACCGCCTGGACTACGTGTCCATGATGGTCAACGAACACGCCTACGTGATGGCGATCGAGAAGCTCGCGGGCATCGAAGTGCCGCTGCGCGCGCAATATATCCGCGTGATGTTCGACGAAGTCACCCGCATCCTCAACCACTTGCTGTGGCTGGGCGCGGTGGGCATCGACCTGGGCGCGATGACCATGTTCTTCTACACCTTCCGCGAGCGCGAAGACCTGCTCGACTGCTACGAGGCGGTGTCCGGCGCCCGCATGCACGCGGCCTATTACCGCCCGGGCGGGGTGTATCGCGACCTGCCGGATTCCATGCCGCAATACCAGGCAAGCAAGGTGCACAATGCTTCCGAGGTCAGGCGCATGAACGAGAATCGCCAGGGTTCGCTGCTGGACTACCTGGAAGATTTCACCAGACGTTTCCCCAAGTACGTGGACGAGTACGAAACCCTGCTCACCGACAACCGTATCTGGAAACAGCGCACCGTGGGCATCGGCGTGGTTTCGCCCGAGCGCGCGATGGCGCTGGGCTTTACCGGCCCCATGCTGCGCGGTTCGGGCGTGGTGTGGGATTTGCGCAAGAAGCAGCCGTATGAAGTGTATGACCGTCTGGACTTCGACATTCCGGTGGGCGTGGAGGGCGACTGCTACGACCGTTACCTGGTGCGCGTGGAAGAGATGCGCCAATCCAACCGCATCATCAAGCAGTGCATCGACTGGCTGCGCAAGAACCCCGGCCCGGTGATGACTGACAATTTCAAGATCGCCCCGCCCAAGCGCGAGGCGATGAAGCAGAACATGGAAGAGCTGATCCACCACTTCAAGCTGTTCACCGAGGGCATGCACGTGCCGGAGGGCGAAGTGTATTCCGCGGTCGAGCATCCCAAGGGCGAGTTCGGTATCTATCTGGTCTCGGATGGCGCCAACAAGCCCTATCGCATGAAGATACGCGCCCCGGGGTTTGCCCACCTGGCGTCGCTGGACGAGATGACGCGCGGCCACATGATTGCCGACGTGGTCGCCATTATAGGCACGCAGGACATCGTATTCGGAGAGGTTGACCGCTGATGCTTTCCCAGTCGATACAAGACAAGATCAACCGCGAGTTGAACAAATACCCGGCCGACCAGAAGCAGTCGGCGGTGATGGCCGCGCTGCGCTTCGTGCAGGACGAGAAGGGCTGGATTTCCAACGACGACATGATGGACGTGGCCGCGTTCCTCGGCATGCCGCACATGGCGGTGTACGAAGTGGCGACCTTCTACCACATGTACAACCTCAAGCCCATGGGCAAGTACACCCTGACCGTGTGCACCAACCTGTCCTGCCAGCTGATGGGCGCAAACGAGACGCTGGACTACCTCAAGGGCAAGCTCGGCATCGGCCTCAATGAAACCACGGCGGACGGCAAGTTTGGCCTGCGCGAAGCAGAGTGCATGGGCGCCTGCGTGGAAGCGCCGCTGCTCAACGTGAACAACAAGCGCCTGTGCTCGCGCCTGACACCGGCCAAGATCGACCAGATACTCGCGGAGTTGGACAAATGAACGGCCCGGTCATCTATACCACCATGCAGTTCGACAAGCCGTGGACGCTGGAGAGCTATCTCAAGGTCGGCGGCTACCAGGCGCTACGCAAGGTGCTGGAACAGAAAATGACACCCGAGCAGATCATCGCCGAGGTCAAGACTTCCGCGCTGCGCGGGCGCGGGGGTGCTGGCTTCCCCACCGGCCTGAAGTGGAGCTTCATGCCCAAGAATTACGATGGCGACAAGTACATCGTGTGCAACTCGGACGAGGGCGAGCCGGGCACCGCCAAGGACTGGTACATCCTGCGCTACAACCCGCACGCGCTGATCGAGGGCATGGCGATCGCCGCCTACACCATGGGCGTGAAGACCGGCTACAACTACGTGCACGGCGAGATCTTCGAGGCCTACGAGCGCATGGAGGCCGCCTGCGAGGAGGCGCGCGCCGCGGGCTATCTCGGCAAGAACATCCTGGGCCTGGGCTTCGAGTTCGACCTGCACAACCACCTGGGCTACGGCGCCTACGTGTGCGGCGAAGAGACCGCGCTGCTCGAGTCCATCGAGGGCAAGAAGGGGCAGCCGCGCTACAAGCCGCCGTTCCCTGCGAGCTACGGCCTGTACGGCAAGCCCACCACCATCAACAACACCGAAACCTTCGCCAGCATCCCCTACATCATCCGCGAGGGCGGGCAGAAATTCCTGGAACTGGGCCGCCCCAACAGCGGCGGCACCAAGCTGTTCTCCATTTCCGGCCACGTCAACAACCCCGGCAATTTCGAGCTGCCGATGGGCACGCCGTTCAAGAAGCTGCTGGAACTGGCGGGCGGCGTGCGCAACGGCAACAAACTGAAGGCCGTGATCCCTGGCGGTTCCTCCATGCCGGTGCTGCCCGGCGAGATCATGATGGAAACCGATCTCGACTACGATTCCCTGCAGAAGGCCGGCTCCTACCTGGGCAGCGGCGCGGTGATCGTGATGGACGAGACGGTGTGCATGGTGCGCGCGCTGGAGCGCCTGGCGTATTTCTATTTCGAGGAATCCTGCGGCCAGTGCACGCCGTGCCGCGAAGGCACCGGCTGGCTGTACCGCATCGTGCACCGCATCGAGCACGGGGAGGGCAAGCCGGAAGACCTCGATCTGCTGCTGGACCTGTGCGAAAACATCGCGGGGCGCACCATCTGCGCGCTGGGCGATGCCGCCGCCTGGCCGGTGCAGGGCATGCTCAAGCATTATCGCAGTGAGTTCGAGCATCACATCGAACACAAACGTTGTCTGGTGTAGGGCGGATATGGTTAACATCGAAATAGACGGCAAAAAGGTTGCGGCGCAGGACGGCCACACCATCATCCAGGCGGCGCACCAGGCGGGCATTGCCATCCCGCATTTCTGCTATCACAAGAAACTCTCCGTCGCCGCCAACTGCCGCATGTGCCTGGTGCAGGTGGAAAAGGCGCCCAAGCCGCTGCCGGCATGCGCCACGCCGGTCAACGAAGGCATGAAGGTGTACACCAATTCGGCGCAGGCGGTGAAGGCGCAGAACGGGGTGATGGAGTTCCTGCTGATCAACCACCCGCTGGATTGCCCCATCTGCGATCAGGGCGGCGAATGCATGCTGCAGGACCTGGCGGTGGGCTACGGCGCCAGCGCCTCGCGCTACCAGGAAGAGAAGCGCGTGGTGGGCTCCAAGGACCTGGGGCCGCTGGTGTGCGCCGAGGAAATGTCGCGCTGCATCAACTGCACGCGCTGCGTGCGCTTCGGCGTCGAGATCGGCGGCCAGATGGAGCTGGGCCAGGCCTTCCGCGGCGAACACGCGGAGATCCTGTCCTTCGTCGGCGGCGCGGTGGAATCCGAGCTGTCCGGCAACATGATAGACCTGTGCCCGGTGGGCGCGCTCACCAGCAAGCCGTTCCGCTACACCGCGCGCTCCTGGGAGCTGTCGCGCCGCAGGTCGGTGAGCCCGCATGACGGCCTGGGCTCCGGCCTCGCCGTGCAGACCAAGAACAACCGCGTCATGCGCGTGCTGCCCATCGAGAACGAAGACATCAACGAATGCTGGCTGTCCGACAAGGACCGCTTCAGCTACGAAGGGCTCAACGCGCCCGAGCGCCTGACGCAGCCCATGATCCGCAAGGATGGCCGCTGGCAGGAAGCCGGCTGGCAGGAGGCGCTTGAATTCGCCGCCAACGGCCTGCGCCATATCGCTTCCAACGCCGGCCCCGAGCAGGTCGGGGCGCTGGCCACGCCGCATTCCACCCTGGAAGAACTGTATCTGCTGCAGAAGATGCTGCGCGCCATGGGCAGCGAAAACGTCGATTTCCGCCTGCGCCATTCCGACTTCAGCGCGGACGGCAAGCGCGCGGGCGCCCCCTGGCTGGGCATGTCGGTGGCCGAGCTGGGCAAGGCCGACCGCTACCTGGTGGTGGGCAGCTTCCTGCGCAAGGATCAGCCGCTGCTGGCCGCGCGCATCCGCACCGCCGTGCGCCGCGGCGCGCAAATCAATGTCATACACAGCGCCGATGACGACCTGCTGATGAACGTGGCCAACCAGTCCATCGTCGCGCCCGATGCGCTGGTGGATGCGCTGTCGCAGCTGGCGCAGGATGTTTCCGCCCGGCGCCAGGACGGCATCGCCGGCAGCCTGCTTTCCGGACAGCGCGTGGTCGTGCTGCTGGGCAATTTCGCACAGCAGCATCCGCAGGCGGCACAACTGCAGGCACTGGCGCAGCAGATCGCACAGGCCGCCAACGGCAAATTCGGTTTCCTGGGCGAGGCCGCCAACAGCGTGGGTGGCTACCTGGCCAATTTCGCGCCAGCCGCCAAGGGACTGAATGCCGCGGCGATGCTTTCCGCGCCGCGCAAGGCCTATGTGCTGCTGAATACCGAACCGGAACTGGATTGCGCCAACCCGCAGCAGGCGATTCATGCGATGCATGCGGCCGACCTGGTGATCGCGCTTTCCGCCTACAAGCATCTGGCCGTGGATTATGCCGACGTGCTGCTGCCGATCGCGCCGTTCACCGAAACCTCGGGCACCTTCGTCAGCACCGAAGGGCGCGTGCAAAGCTTCAAGGGCGCGGTCAAGCCGCTGGGCGAAGCGCGCCCCGGCTGGAAGGTGCTGCGCGTGCTGGCCAACCTCATGAATGTGGAGGGCTTCGGCCACGACACCAGCGAACAGGTGCGCGATGAAGCCCTGCGCGGCATGGATGTGGCTGCCAGGCTGAACAACGCCCTGTCCGCCGCGCCGGCCGCTCAAGCTCCCGCGCGCGCCGCAGCGGGCGAATTCCAGCGCGTGGCCGACGTGCCGATCTATTCCGCCGACGCCGTGGTGCGCCGCGCCAGCTCGCTGCAGGCTGCGCCAGATGCGGCCATGCCCGTGGTCAGGCTGCACGGCGAGGAACTGAAGAAGCTGGGCGTGGAAAACGGGGCAAAGGTCAGGGTCAGCCAGGGCGAGGGCAGCGTGCTGCTTTCCGCGGCGGCCGACGACGGCCTGCCGCGCGGCGTGGCGCGCGTGGCCGCGGGCCACGCGGCGACCGCTGGTTTGGGCGCGATGTTCGGAACGATCAAGGTGGAGCGGGCATGATGGAATTGCTGCATACCATAGACCAGTTTGGTCATAACCTGTTGGGCGAGTATTGGTCGACCCTGCTGATGGTGTTGTGGACGCTGGTGAAGATCCTGATCATCGTGCTGCCCATCATGGGCGGCGTGGCCTACCTGACGCTGGCCGAGCGCAAGATACTGGGCTGGTTCCAGGTGCGCCCCGGCCCCAACCGCGTGGGCGTCTGGGGCCTGCTGCAGCCCGTGGCCGACGGCATCAAGATGATGTTCAAGGAACTCATCATCCCGTCGAGCGCCAACAAGTTCCTGTTCATTGCCGCGCCTGTGCTGGCGCTGACCCCGGCGCTGGCCGCCTGGGCGGTGGTGCCGTTCGGCGACGGCATGCAGGTGGCCAACGTCAATGCGGGCCTGCTGTACATCCTGGCCATGACCTCGCTCGGCGTATATGGCGTCATCATCGCGGGCTGGGCCTCCAATTCCAAGTACGCCTTCCTCGGCGCCTTGCGCTCAGCCGCGCAGATCGTGTCCTATGAACTGGCCATGGGCTTCGCCCTGGTGTGCGTGCTGCTTGCCGCCCAGAGCATGAACCTGGGCGACATCGTGCGCGGCCAGCAGAACGGGGTGACCCTGTTCGGCTGGCACTTCAGCGGGCTGGCCGGCTGGTACTTCATCCCGCTGTTCCCGATGTTCGTGGTGTACTTCCTTGCCGGCGTGGCCGAAACCAACCGCGCGCCGTTCGACCTGGCGGAAGACGAATCGGCCATTGTGGCAGGCTTCCACACCGAGTATTCGGGCATGGCATTCGGCCTGTTTTTCCTGGCCGAATACGCCAACATGATTCTGATTTCCATCCTGTGCTCGGTCATGTTCTTCGGCGGCTGGCTCAACCCGTTCCATGGCTGGGCGGTGGTGGGCGAGTTCTCCGACAAGGTGCCGGGGCTGCTCTGGCTGCTGGGCAAAATGTCCGTGTTCCTGTTCCTGTTCCTGTGGTTCCGCGCGACCTTCCCGCGTTACCGCTACGACCAGCTGATGCGCCTGGGCTGGAAGGTGTTCATCCCGTTGACCCTGGTGTGGCTGGTGGCGGTCGCCGCCTGGATGCAGACGCCATATTGGCTGTGGTGAGTTGAAGATGGAAAAGATCAAGAATTTCTTCAAGACCTTCATGCTGCTTGAGCTGCTCAAGGGCATGTCGGTGACCGGGCGCTATTTCTTCGCGCGCCACGTGACCGTGGAATACCCGGATGAAAAGACCCCGCTGGGCTTCCGTTTCCGCGGGCTGCACGCGCAGCGCCGCTACGCCAATGGGGAAGAGCGCTGCATCGCCTGCAAGCTGTGCGAGGCGGTGTGCCCCGCGCTGGCGATCAACATCGAAGTGGCCGAGCGCGACGACGGCACGCGCCGCACCACGCGCTACGACATCGACCTGGTGAAGTGCATCTTCTGCGGGTTCTGCGAGGAATCGTGCCCGGTGGATGCCATCGTCGAAACGCGCATCTTCGAATACCACGGCGAAAAGCGCGGCGACCTGCTGTACAACAAGGAAATGCTGCTGGCGGTGGGCGACAAATACGAAGAGCAGATCGCCAAGGACCGCGCGGCGGATGCGAAGTACAGATAGGCGTGAAACGTGAAATGTGAAACGTGAAACGGGGACGTAACCCTCCCGGCAGGGAGGGTGGCGCGTAGCGCCGGGTGGGCATCACCTTTCACGTTTCATATTTCACCTGAACATTAGGGTTAACTGACAATGAACTTCGAAACATTAATCTTCTTCTCGCTGGCAGCGCTGTCGCTGTTCGCCGGCGTGCGCGTGATCACCGCGCGCAACCCGGTGCATGCCGCGCTGTTCCTGGTGCTGGCATTCTTCAGCATGGCGGGCATCTGGCTGCTGCTGGAGGCCGAATTCCTGGCCATGACGCTGGTGCTGGTGTACGTCGGCGCGGTGATGGTGCTGTTCCTGTTCGTGGTGATGATGCTGGACATCAACATCGAGCGGCTGCGCGAGGGGTTCTGGCGCTGGTTCCCCTTCGGGCTGCTGCTGGCGGCGGTGATGGTGGGCGAGATGGTCTGGGTGCTGGGCAGCCGCATCACGGCCGAAACCGCGGGCGCGGTGCGCCATGCCGCGAACTACAGCAATACCCGCGAGCTGGGCAAGCTGGTTTATACCGATTACGTGTATCCGTTCGAGCTGGCGGCCGTGCTGCTGCTGATCGCCATCGTGGCCGCCATTGCGCTCACGCTGCGCCGCCGCAAGGACAGCAAATCGCAGGATGTGGCGCAGCAGGTCGCGGTGCGCCGCGAGGACCGCGTGCGCATCGTGCAGGTGCCGTCTGAGCCCAGGGCCGGGACGGAATCCGGCTCGTCAGCGTCCGGAAAATAAGGGGGAGGGGAGTACATGCTGAATCTGGGGCTGTCGCATTATCTGGTGCTGGGGGCGCTGCTGTTCGCCATCAGCGTGGTGGGCATATTCCTCAACCGCAAGAACATCATCGTGCTGTTGATGGCGATCGAAATGATGCTGCTCGCGGTGAACACCAATTTCATCGCCTTTTCCCATTACCTGAACGACGTGGCGGGGCAGGTGTTCGTGTTCTTCATCCTCACGGTGGCCGCCGCTGAGGCTGCGATCGGCCTGGCCATCCTGGTGGTGCTGTTCCGCAACCTGCGCACCATCAACGTCGACGATCTCGGCAAGCTGAAAGGTTGATATGAGCTGGGAAAATCTCTATCTGCTGGTTCCCATGGCGCCGCTGCTGGGCGCGATTGCAGCCGGGCTGTTCGGCAAGCAACTGGGGCGCGCCTGGTCGCACCGCATCACCATTGCGCTGGTGGCGGTGTCGTTCTTTGCCTCGGTGCGCATCTTCTTCCACGTGCTGGACGGCCATGAATTCAACGGCGCGGTGTACCAGTGGATGACCTCGGGCGGCATGCATTTCGACGTCGGCTTCCTGATCGACCGCATGACCGTGATGATGATGCTGGTGGTGACCTCGGTCTCGCTGATGGTGCACATCTACACCATCGGCTACATGCAGGATGACCCCGGCTACCAGCGTTTCTTCAGCTACATCTCGCTGTTCACCTTCTCCATGCTGATGCTGGTGATGGCCAACAATTTCGTGCAGCTGTTCTTCGGCTGGGAGGCGGTGGGTCTGGTGTCCTACCTGCTGATCGGCTTCTGGTACACGCGCCCCACGGCGATCTATGCCAACCTCAAGGCCTTCCTGGTCAACCGCGTGGGAGACCTGGGGTTCCTGCTCGGCATCGGCCTGGTGCTGATGGTGTTCGGCAACCTCGATTACCAGTCGGTGTTCGTCAATGCGGTCAACCACACGGCCGATATCGCTCCCATTCCCGGCGTGAGCTGGAACATGCTGACCGTGATCTGCATCCTGCTGTTCATCGGTGCGATGGGCAAGTCGGCGCAGTTTCCGCTGCATGTGTGGCTGCCCGATTCGATGGAAGGCCCGACCCCGATTTCGGCGCTGATCCACGCCGCCACCATGGTGACCGCCGGCATCTTCATGGTGGCGCGCATGTCGCCCCTGTTCGAACTGTCGGAGACCGCGCTGTCCTTCGTGATGGTGATCGGCGCGATCACCGCGCTGTTCATGGGCTTCCTCGGCATCATTCAGAACGACATCAAGCGTGTGGTGGCGTATTCCACCCTGTCGCAGCTGGGTTACATGACCGTGGCGCTGGGCGCCTCGGCCTACTCGGTGGCGGTATTCCACCTGATGACGCATGCCTTCTTCAAGGCGCTGCTGTTCCTCGCCGCCGGCTCGGTGATCATCGGCATGCACCATGACCAGGACATCCGCAACATG
>DATDDB010000118.1:0-36112 GCA_036524005.1 Gallionellaceae bacterium
CACACAAAGCCAACTTCCCCTTCTGCGCCACTGAAGGTTGGATGAATCCATCGGGTGGTTTGGGCGAGCACTGTTCGAGTTCCGCAGCCCCCGATGGATCCGTCCAGCCGAAGGAAGCCGCAGGCTGGCGCAGCAGGGCGTGGTTTCTTTGATTACTTTCTTTACACGAGTAAAGAAAGTAATCGGCATGCCGGGCCGCCCCCGGCGCCAATTTTTGAGTGCAGCCGAACCGTTGAGTAAACAAACCAACACCCCAGATGAGTTATCATACCCACCTTGTAAACAAGCAGGAATAAACCTTGAAACAACTCACCGAATTGATGCTGGATGAGCTCGGCCAGCAGGCCAGGCAATCCCCGCGCTTGCGCACCAACCGCAATTTCCACGAGCAGCTGGATGAGCCGGTGCAGCGGCTGGCGATTGCGATGGAGCCGGATACGCTCGTGCGCCCGCACCGCCATCCGCAGACCTGGGAACTGCTCAGCGCCTTGCGCGGGCGCTTTGTGGTGCTGCTGTTCGATGACAATGGCGTGGTCACCAGCCGCACGGTGCTGGGCGAGGCGTGCCGGGTGATCGAGTTCCCGGCCAATACCTGGCATGCCGTGCTGTCGCTGGACAGCGGCGGGGTGATTTTCGAGGTGAAGCAGGGGGCCTATGCGCCGCTGACCGAGGCCGATTTCGCGCCATGGGGCGGTTCGGGCGCCGCCGCGGATGCGGCGCGCCTCAATGCCTGGTACGCCAAGGCCCAGGTGGGCGACCGCCTGTAGCATGCGCCAGAAGCCGATCATGCCGCAGCACCAGGACTTTCCCGAAATCCGGGCGGGCCAGTCCATCGAGCTGCTGAAGGAGCTGCACATCCTCACGCGCGACGGCAGGATGAACCAGGACTCGCGGCGCAAGCTCAAGCAGGTGTACCACCTGTACCAGTTCATCGAGCCGCTGCTGGCCGAGGCGCAGCGCGTCCATCCCGATATTTCACTGGTCGACCACGGCGCGGGCAAGTCCTATCTCGGCTTCATCCTGTACGATCTCTATTTCAAGACGCTGCAGGGCGCTTCGCGCATCTACGGCATCGAGACGCGCGAGGAGCTGGTGGCTCACTCGCGCGAGCTGGCCTTGCGGCTGGGCTTTTCCGGCATGTCGTTCCTCAACATGCCGGTGGCGGAGTCCATCACCTCCAGCCAATTGCCCGCCACGGTGGACCTGGTCACCGCCCTGCATGCCTGCGACACTGCGACGGACGACGCGATCAATTTCGCGCTGAAAAAGCAGGCGCAGTTCATCGTGCTGGTTCCGTGCTGCCAGGCAGAGGTAGCGTCGGTGCTGCGCAAGAACAAGGGGCGGGAGTTGGCGAAGGGTGCGCTGACCGAGCTCTGGCGCCACCCCATCCACACCCGTGAGTTCGGCAGCCATGTCACCAATGTGTTGCGCTGCCTGCAGCTGGAGGCGCACGGCTACCAGGTTACGGTCACGGAACTGGTGGGCTGGGAGCACTCGATGAAGAATGAGCTCATCATTGCCCAGTACAAGGACTTGCCGCGCAAGCGCGCGACTGAGAGATTGGGCGAGCTATTGAATATGCTGGGGCTTGAGGAGTTGAGCCAGCGCTTTTTTATCTTATGAAAATCATTTTTGTGCGCCACGGCGAGAGCGAAGGGAATGTCATACACGAGATCAACGACAACCCGGCGCGTATCGTAAACCTCACCGAAAGGGGCAGGGCGCAGGCCGCTGCTGCGGCGGAGAAATTGCGCGCGCAGCGCTTTTCCCATGCCTATGCCTCGGAATTTCCACGCGCCCAGCAGACCGCGGAAATCCTGCTGCGCCACCATTCCTGTCCATTGCGCATAGACGCCCGCATCAACGAGCGCCGCTCGGGCATGGACGGGCTGCCGGTACATGCCTTCAATGACCAGGCGCGCATGGACCGGCTGCGCTTCAAGCCGCCGCGCGGGGAATCTTTTTTGGAGCAGATGGCGCGGGTGCGCAGCTTTCTGGATGATATCCGTGCGCGCCACCCGGACGGGGAAGTTCTGGCGGTCTCGCACCAGGATCCCATTCTGGCCGCGCTGGCGCTGACTTCGGACGAGCCGGAAAGAATCGCGGCGGGAGAACTTGCCAACTGCGAATGGGTGGAGCTGGATTGGCCGGCTGGGGTTAAGCCCCGGCCCCGCTCCTGACTTCGGAAATCTTCAGCCACAGCACGGTGGCTGCCAGCATCAGCGTCACCGAGTTCGCCGCGATCACCGGCAGGCTGCCGATGGCCAGGCCATAGCCCAGCCACAAGGCCACGCCCAGGGTGAACAGCGCATACATCGGCAGCGATATGCCCGAGAGATCGCGCGTGCGCCACGATTGCCAGGCCTGGGGCACGAACGCGACGGTGGTGAGGAAGGCGGCGGGATAGCCGAGCAGGGTGCTGAGGTCGAGATTCATGACGGCTTAGGGTTGGTTGTCGCTGCGATGCCAGCGGCGGCATGATACCAAAAATGCCGGCGCGGCACGACGCGGTCAGCCCGCGGCTATTTGACCTGCAGCAGGTAAGGCTTCAGGTTGCTGTTCTTTTTCAGTTCGACTGCCCTCAGCAGCGCGCCGGATTTTTCCTGGGGTTCGGGGTTTTCGATTACCAGGTAGTCATCTTTTGCCTGCACTACCGCCACCTTGGGGAGGGTCTGGCGCAGCTCCGCTGCAAGCTGGAGTGCCTTGTTTTTATCGCCGGTTTTTTCCAGTACGATCACATAAGATTTCTGCTCGGGGCGGATTCCAAGGTTCAACCCGGTGCCACCATTTGATGAGTCTGCCACTTCCTGCGCATAGGCGCTCGAGATGAGGGAGAAACCCATGCCGGACGAGGGTTTGTGGTCCGACGGGGCGGTCTGGATGGTCTCGATGGACTGGGCTTTTTCATCTATCGGGACTTCGCTTTTCTGGCTCAGGCTTTCGATCAGTTTCTGCTTGTCCGATTCGATGTTGTGCATTTCGCTGCTGGCGGTCCCGGAGTTCAGAGCCCCTGCGAGCAGGGCGGGAATGCCGAGTGCGGTCATGAAAGTTTCGGCTGCCGATTTTTGCTTGGAATGCATGAAGATTGCAGTGACGCCGCCGATAATGAGCGCGAAGGCAATGCCCAGGACGATGTAATTGGTGTGGAAAGTCTGGATGTCCCCATTGCCTCCAAGCATCGCAACCAGGCGCGGCACGAACACAGCGCAGATCGCCGCAAAAAATCCTATCGCAAAATTTGATACATTCCTGATCATGCTATTTCTCCCTGTTGATATGTTGGCAAGACTGCAATTCTGGCCCGCATGGTTGGCCGGGGCGTGATCCGCCGGGGAAACAGCGGGGTGAAAGGCGCTCAAGGAATGCGATGTTTTGCGGGCAGGGGCGCCCCTGGGGCAAGTTTGGATTTTGTTGCCTGAGATTGTGTGCGTCAACTATCAACTCTGATAGGTGGTGCATGATGCGCTTAGGGTGTCGGCTCTTGCTGACGCGCCAAGTTATGTTACTGGCTGGGCAGGCTTTTCGCCGGAATGCGGACGTTCCTTCGGCAACCCGGTTCGCTGTCGGCATGGATTTTACCGGCTGATTCCTTTATCATTGCAGCATGGAATTTCTGGGGAGCGCAGGCGTTTGGCGCGATCCTCAAGTAGTTTGGCGGGCCTCCCCGCATTGCAGGGCAGTGAACCTGGTCAGGTCCGGAAGGAAGCAGCCATAGCTGATTACTGCAAGTGCCGGGGGTAAGGCTCGCCTCCTGATGCCGTATGGAGCCCGGATGAGAAAACTGCTCGTACTGGTGCTATTCATGCTCGCGGCCCCTTGCGCCCGGGCGGTGGATGGTGTGTACATTGAGGGGGGGGAGGGCAACAACGTTGATATGCTCCGTATCGGAGCATTCTGGAAGTGGGACAAAACCTGGATGTATGGCGACAACTGGCAGATCACCGGCGCCTGGGAAGTGGCAGCGGGCGGTTTACGCGGGGACAAGCCCAACGATAACAATCAGGACATCAGCGATATAGGCATTACGCCAGTGTTTCATATGATGCGCGTGAAAGGAACCGGCATCACGCCTTATGTAGAAGGCGGGTTTCTCGGTTTGCACCTGATTTCCAGGGCGTATGCCTACAATGACCGCAAGTTCGGCTCCGGCTTCCAGTTTGGGCATCATCTTGGATTCGGGGTGAACTTTGGCGAGCGCAGGGAGTACACGCTGGGTTATCGTCTCCACCACATGTCGAATGGCGGCATAGTGCAGCCAAACCAGGGTGTCAACCTTAACGAGATTCATTTTGCATATTCTTTTTGATCCGGACAGTATTATTGTCCGCCACATCCTCCCCGGTTATTGATTTCATGTCGGCAACTTCTGTCCTTGCGCGCAAATGGCGCCCCAAAACCTTCGCGCAGCTTGCGGGGCAGGAGCATGTGGTGCGCGCCCTTACCAATGCGCTGGCACAGGATCGCTTGCATCATGCCTATCTGTTCACCGGCACGCGCGGCGTGGGCAAGACCACCATCGCGCGCATTTTCGCCAAATCGCTGAACTGCGAGACCGGCATCACCGCCACGCCCTGCGGCACCTGCGCGGCCTGCCGTGAAATAGACAGCGGGCGTTTCGTCGACATGGTGGAGCTGGACGCCGCCTCCAACACCCAGGTGGACAACATGCGCGAGTTGCTGGAGAGCGCGCTGTATGCGCCCACCAGTGGCCGCTTCAAGGTCTATATCATCGACGAAGTGCACATGCTGTCGAAGTCGGCGTTCAACGCCATGCTGAAGACGCTGGAAGAGCCGCCTGCGCACGTGAAATTCATCCTGGCCACCACCGACCCGCAGAAAATCCCGGTCACGGTGCTCTCGCGCTGTCTGCAATTCAACCTCAAACAATTGCCCCCGCAGTTGATCCTTTCCCATTTGCAGCATGTGCTGGAACAGGAAGGCATACCCGCGGAGCAGGGCGCGCTGGCGCTGCTTTCGCGCGTGGCACAGGGCAGCATGCGCGATGCGTTGAGCCTGCTGGACCAGGCCATCGCCTATGGACAGGGCAAGGTGGAAGAGGCCATGGTGCGCGCCATGCTGGGCGCGATAGACCAGGGCTATCTCTACAATATGCTGGAGGCGCTATTGGCGCGCGATGGCGCGGCATTGCTGAAAATTGCCGATGAAATGCAGGGGCGCAGCATGGATTTTGGCGCGGCATTGCAGGAGCTGGCGACGCTGCTGCACCGCATCGCGCTGGCGCAGACCGTGCCCCAGGCCATCGCCGACGATGAGCCGGAGCGTGACCGCCTGCTTGCGCTGGCAAGCCAATTCAGCGCCGAGGACATGCAGCTCTTCTACCAGATCGCGATCCATGGCCGCAACGAGATCGATCTTGCGCCGGATGAATATGCCGGATTCACCATGACCCTGCTGCGCATGCTCGCCTTCATGCCGGGCGGGCAGGCACAGGCGCGGGTGATGCCCGAACGCACCGTTACCGCCCAAGCCGCGCCGGCCGTTAAACCTGCGCCCGTGGCCCAGCCTGCGTCCAGCGCGGCGCCCGTGGTCCAGCCGCGTGCGGAACAGTCTACGGCGCAACCGACTTCCCGGCAAGCAGCGGCAATTTCTTCCGGAGGGACGCTGGACTGGAGTATTTTGCTGGCTCAGCTGGAGGTGCAGGGCACGGCCAAGGAACTGGCGAAGAATTGCACGCTGGAAAGCTTTGACGGAACATGCGTGAAATTGAGCCTTGCGCCGCAGCACAAGTTTCTGAACAGCAAGGTGGCGCTGGAAAAGTTGCAGGCGGCGCTCTCGGCGTATTTCGCCCAGCCGGTCAAGCTGGCGGTGGCGCTGGGAGAGGTGAATAATGCAGCCACACCTGCCGCAGTCGAGCAGCGCGAAAAGCAGACGCGCCAGCAGCTGGCGGTGGAGGCCATCGCGCAAGACCCGTTCGTGCGTGAGGCACAGGCCCAGCTGGGGGCCCAGGTTATCGAAAATTCAATCAAACCAGCAGGACAGGAGAGTGCAAGATGATGAAAGGCGGACTGGCAGGGCTGATGAAACAGGCCCAGCAGATGCAGGCAAACATGGAAAAGGCGCAGGCCGAACTGGCGACCATCGAGGTGGAAGGCCAGGCCGGCTCCGGCATGGTGAAGGTGACCATGACCTGCGCACATGAAGTGAAGCGCGTGCAACTGGCCGACAGTCTGATGTCGGATGACAAGGAAATGCTGGAAGATTTGATTGCGCTGGCGGTCAACGACGCGGTGAAGCAGGCTGCCGCGGTCAAACAGCAGAAAATGGGCGGTTTCACCGCAGGCATGAAGCTGCCGCCCGGCATGAATTTTCCATTTTGACAGGTAAATTCAAAAGCTTACCGCAGAGGCACAGAGACACAGAGAAAAACAAACCGGATTTTGATTTCATAATCCGCTACAGTTGCGGCATTGCTACTTCCGGCTTGTTGGTACAGCAGGATTTTTCTCCGGGTTTTCTCTGTGTCTCTGTTCCTCTGTGGTGAATTGTTTTCAAGATGAATACCCCCTCCAGCCTGGAAAACCTGATCGCCGCCTTGCGCTGCCTGCCCGGTGTCGGGCCGAAATCCGCGCAGCGCATGGCCTACCACCTGCTGCAGCGCGACAAGTCTGGTGCAATGCGTCTGGCGCAGTCGCTCGCCCATGCCGTGGAAAATATCCGCCACTGCGCCAAGTGCAATAACTTTTCCGAAGAAGAGGTGTGTGCCCTGTGCAGCTCCAGCAAGCGCGATCCCAGCCTGTTGTGCGTGGTGGAAATGCCCGCCGATCTGCTGATGATGGAACAGGCGCAGTGCTACCGCGGCATGTATTTCGTGCTGATGGGCAGGCTGTCGCCGCTGGATGGCATCGGTGCGCGTGAACTGCACCTGGAACGCCTGGTAAAACGCGCGCAGGAACAGCCCTGCGAGGTGATACTCGCCACCAATTTCACGGTGGAAGGCGATGCCACGGCGCACACCATCGCCACCATGCTGCGTGCCCATGGCATCAAGGTGTCGCGCATTGCGCGCGGGTTGCCGGTGGGAGGCGAGCTGGAACATGTGGACAGCGGTACTTTGGCGCAGGCTGTCATGGAACGACGCGCGGTGCCGGAATGACGGAAACTGCGGCCATGCGGGACTTAATCAGGAATTCTTTATGATCGATCGGGTAAAGCCGGAACCGCAGGACAAGCAGCCGGGCGAGCGCCTGCAAAAGGTGTTGGCCCAGGCTGGCCTGGGCTCGCGCCGCGAGATGGAGGAGTGGATTGCCGCCGGGCGCGTGACGGTCAACGGCGAGGTGGCCGAGCTGGGCATGCGCGTGTCGGAGGGCGATGTAATCCGCGCCGACAGGCGCATCGTGCATGTCAGGGAGCAGGGTGAATCGCTGCCGCGCATATTGTTGTACCACAAGCAGGAAGGGGAGATCGTCAGTCGCGACGATCCCGAGGGACGCAGCAGCGTATTCGACAACCTGCCGAAAGTACGTGGGCATAAATGGATCGCCATCGGGCGGCTGGATTTCAATACCAGCGGCCTGCTGATCTTCACCACCTCGGGGGACCTGGCCAACCGCCTGATGCATCCGCGCTTCGAGGTGGAGCGCGAATATGCCGTGCGCGTACAGGGCGAGATGACCCCTGAGCAGATGAAGCAGATGGTCGGGAAGGGCATCGAGCTTGACGATGGCCCGGTGAAATTCGAGAAGCTCACTGATGAAGGCGGCGAGGGCTTCAATCACTGGTACCGCATCGTGGTGAAGGAGGGGCGCAATCGCGTGGTGCGGCGCACTTTCGAGGCGCTGGGGCTGCCGGTTAGCCGCCTGATGCGGGTGCGTTTCGGCATCATCAACCTGCCGCCGCGCCTGAAGCGCGGCATGATGGCGGAATTGGGTGAAGGGGAGATCAGGCAGGTGCTGGATTGGGCAGGGCTGGCCAATGAAATGCCGGCAAAACAACAGGGCGGCCAAGCAGCAAGGGTTGCAAAGCCAAAGGTGTCGCGCCCCCGCGACCGTAACAAAACTAAAACTGGCACCAGGCGCTGATTTTACATTAAAATGCGGGAGATTTTGGGGGGCGCTGTTCCCGTGGTTATGCGGAAGCGGTGCCTGTCTCTGGTTTCCGCGTGGAATGGGTAGCGAATGTTAATGACAATGCGGCGGACGAGTACTGATCACCGCGCGCTCGGGTAAATTTGCATGGCAGAACGTGGCAAGACCATCATATGCAGCGTGCTGTTTCTGGATATAGCGGAATACTCCAGAAAATCCGTTTCCGGGCAAATATCCCTGAAAGAACGCTTTAATGCCTATCTGTCAGTCGCAATCCGCGACGTGCCGATAGACGACCGTATCATTCTCGATACCGGTGATGGCGCAGCGCTCAGTTTCCTGGGCGATGTCGGCGATGCGCTGCAGGTTGCGCTCAGCATGCGCGAATCCCTGCGCGAAGGCCTGCACATGGAGCCCCCCCTGCTGGTGCGGATGGGCATCAACCTCGGGCCGGTGCGCCTGATCCGCGACATCAACGGCCAGCCGAACATCGTCGGCGACGGCATCAATGTTTCGCAACGCGTGATGGGCTTCGCCGATCCCGGCCAGATCCTGGTTTCGCGCACCTACTATGATGCAGTCTCCCGCCTGTCCCCGGAATATGCGGGCATGTTCCATTACCAGGGTTCGCGCACCGACAAGCATGTGCGCGAACATGAAATCTACGCGATCGGCTACCCCGGAGAATTCACCAGCACGCTGACTCTTTCCGAGGGGGGTAGGGGCAAGGGCGATTCCACCGGGGTCGGGATGGGCAGGCTCATGGATGCCTTCTGGAAAGCCTCGCCGTCCATGAAGCTTGCATACTCCGCCATGCTGCTGGCTACCGCCGTCGCCATGGCGGCGATTCTGGCGGGCTTGTTGCGGCGTCCGCCCGCACCTCAGCCTGATGCAAATATGGTGTCGCCGAGCCAAGTCACTCCCGCGTCGTCAGTTTTGGCCCCGGTTTCTGCGGTTGTCCCCGTGTCCGCTGTCGTTCCGGCCTCGCCTGCTTCTGCGCCTGCCGCGGGCAAGGAACCCGGCAAGAAGGGTACCGGCGCCAAGCCCGTCAAGCCCAAGAAGAAAGACAAGGACAAGGCGAAGAAGAAGCCGCATGAAGAGACCACGCGCACGCCACCTGTCGTCGTGGAAAAGCCGTTCGGCAAGCCGGTGGGCCAGGCCACGCTGGTCGTGGTGTGTCCTGAAGGTGCCACTGTCTATGTTGATGGACAAACCAAGGGTACGGTGGGCAGGCGTCCGCTGACAGTGCAGGTTGATGAAGGCAAACGCAATGTCGTCGTGATGTACTCGTCCCGCATGGGCACCAAATCGATAGTATTTCAAGCGGGCAAGACGGTAAAAGTAGGCAGGGAACTTTGCCATTAAGCGACGCGAGAGCAGAATGATGCTGATCCTACAGAATTGGCCGGTTTGCAGCGCACGGTGCGGGTTGCGTGAAGCGCGCCATGGCGCGCTTGCATTCGAGGGCGGACGGGCATGATTTCCCATCTGGGTCGCTACGAAATCACCGGCGAGCTCGGACAGGGCGCAATGGGCGTGGTCTATAAGGCAAGAGACCCGCTGATCGACCGTGTGGTGGCCATCAAGACCATCAATCTCAGCCAGGCTCTGGAAGAACGGGAAGAATACGAGGCGCGCTTCTACCAGGAAGCAAGGGCGGCGGGACGTCTCAGCCATCACAATATCGTCACCATCTACGACGTGGGCAAGAGCGGCGATGTCGCCTACATCGCCATGGAATTCCTGCAGGGGCGCGAACTGCGCGACATTCTCAACGAGAAATCGGTATTGCCGATCCACCAGGTGCTCGACATCGTGGCGCAGGTGGCGCAGGGGCTGGCTTATGCGCACGAGCACGGCATCGTGCACCGTGATGTGAAGCCGTCCAACATCATGATCCAGAAAGACGGCCATGTGAAGATTACCGACTTCGGCATCGCGCGCATGGCGTCTGCCGCTGTGCGCACCCAGACCGGCATGGTGCTCGGCTCGCCGAAATACATGTCGCCGGAACAGGTGATGGGCAAGCTGACCGACCAGCGCTCCGACATTTTCTCGCTCGGCGTCATGCTGTATGAGATGTTGACAGGCCGTCCGCCGTTCTCCGGCGAAAATGTCAATGCCATCATGTACCAGACGCTGAACGCGGCCCCGCCGCAGCCCAGTTCGATGAACTCGGACGTACCGGACATGCTCAATTTCATCGTCGCCAAGGCATTGGCCAAGAAGATGGATGAGCGTTACCAGAATGCCGGGGAGTTCGCCGAAGACCTGCGCGCCTGCCGTGACAGTCTGCCGCACGAAGCGGCTCCTGTCGCCATTCCCCCACGGCTGCAGCCTGTCAGGCCGCCACTGGAACCATCGCTTCCAGCCGGTCCCGCCATGACGGAAGATGAAGAAAATGTGCCGGTGGCCACCCTGGGCCTCTCCGGTGCATTCGATTCCATGGCGGCTACGTTGCGGCTGGCGGCCATGACCAATGACGAGGCTGAAGTCGAAGAGCTTTCCAGGACGCTCAGGATGTCGCGCCCCGAGATGGGTGAGCTCAAGCCGCCTGTAGCGCCGGTCAGGCCCAAACCCATTACCCCGCCGCCTATGCCCACCCCGGTGCGCACACCAGGCGCTGCGCTGGAAGACAGCGAAGGGGATGAAGAAGAAACGGGCGGCAGCGGAAATCTGCTGCTCATCGCCATCATCGTGCTGGTGGTGGTCGGCGTGGTGCTGTTCGTGCTTTTCTGATCCGCGTTATTTCGCCCTGGCTGCAGAACCATTGAATCTTGCGCCAGCAAATCGAATTATCCCCCTCCCGTTACCTGGCGCTCATCCTGAGCGTCGCACATGGCATGGCCCTGGCGGTACCGATGCTGGTGCTGCCGCTGTGGGCCGGCGTGGCGGTCATGTGTCTGCTGCTTCTCAGCCTGGGCCATTGCCTGTTGCGCCATGCATGGCTGCGCTTGCCATACTCCTGTGCGGGGCTGCTGCTGGAAGAGGACGGGGTGGTATTGATCAGGCGCGATGGCGTTCACCTGCCATGCCGCATTCTTCCCGGCAGCCTGGTTGCGCCCTGGCTGACCGTATTGAATATGCTGCCCGAAGGCGAGCGCTTGGTGCGCAGCGTGGTGATCCTGCCGGATAGCCTGGATGCTGAATCATTTCGCCAGCTGCGGCTCTGGTTGAAATGGGGAGATCACCTGCCCCGGGCGGACAACTGAGCGGCCGGCCATTCAGCGGCGCTGCAGATCCTTGGTGGCGCAACGGCCATTGAACTTATCCTGGGTTATCCAATAAAGCTGGCCACACCGTTTGCAGAGGGTTTCCTGCGAATTCTGGATCAACTGCCCATCCGGATCCATGTCGCTGAAAGTGAGCCCGGTCTTTTTGCGGCTAAAGGCATTGAAGCGCTGGCAATGCGGGCAAGTCAAAGGCGACGCGCTTTCAAGAATGATCCAGGCACCAGCTGCCGGAATCAGCAGCAGGATTCCCGGCCAATAATCACCGGCCGCCATATCCTTGCGGCGCAAGCACGGTGGGCTCGGCCTGCGGCAGGGTCTGCGGGTAATCCTTGCTGAAATGCAGTCCGCGGCTTTCATGGCGTGCCAGTGCGCTTTGCACGATGAGGTCGGCGGAGAGCACCAGGTTGCGCAGTTCCAGCAGGTCGGAGGTGACATGGAAGTTGGCGTAGTATTCGTTGATTTCCTCGTGCAGCAGGCTGATGCGATGCTGCGCGCGCTGCAATCGCTTGGTGGTGCGCACGATGCCGACATAGTCCCACATGAAGCGGCGCAATTCCTCCCAGTTGTGCGAGATGACGATCTGCTCGTCCGCGTCGGTCACCTGGCTTTCGTCCCAGAGCGGCAGGGCTATCGGTGCGCCTTGCGGCCGGGAGAGGATGTCCCGCGCAGCGGCTTCGGAAAATACCAGGCATTCCAGCAGCGAGTTGCTGGCCAGGCGGTTGGCGCCATGCAGCCCGGTGTAGGCGGTTTCGCCGATGGCGTAAAGATTTTCCAGGTCGGTGCGCCCGTTCAGGTCTGCAATCACCCCGCCGCAGGTGTAATGCGCAGCGGGCACCACCGGGATGGGCTGGCGCGCGATGTCGATGCCCAGCTCCAGGCAGTGCGCGTGGATGGTGGGGAAGTGTTCCTTGATGAAGGCTTCGGATTTGTGCGTGATGTCCAGGTAAACGCAGTCCAGGCCGCGTTTTTTCATCTCGAAGTCTATGGCGCGCGCCACGATGTCGCGTGGGGCCAGTTCGGCGCGTTCGTCGTGGCTCGGCATGAAGCGCGTGCCGTCCGGCAGCTTGAGCAGCCCGCCTTCGCCGCGCACCGCCTCCGAGATCAGGAAGGACTTGGCGTGGGGATGGTACAGGCAGGTGGGGTGAAACTGGATGAATTCCATGTTGGCCACGCGGCATCCCGCGCGCCAGCTCATGGCGATCCCGTCTCCGGTGGCCGTGTCGGGGTTGGTGGTATAGAGATAAACCTTGCCTGCGCCCCCGGTGGCCAGGATGGTGTCCTGTGCCGCAAAAGTCAGGACCACATCGTGATGCACGTCCAGAACATAGGCGCCATAGCAGCGGTTATCCCCGCGCCCCAGCTTTTTGCCGGTGATAAGGTCAATGGCGATATGGTTTTCCAGCAGCGTGATGTTGGGGTGGGCCTTGACGCGTGCGGCCAGGGTATCCTGCACCACCTGGCCGGTGGCATCGGCGGCATGAATGATGCGCCGCTGGCTATGGCCGCCCTCACGCGTCAGGTGGTAGCCGGTTTCGTTTTCGGTATCACGGGTGAACGGGACACCCTGCGCCACCAGCCAGTCGATGGCCTGTTTGCCATGTTCGACCACATAGCGCGTGGTGGAAATGTCGCATAGCCCGGCTCCAGCTGTGAGAGTGTCCTGGAAATGGGAAGCGGTCGTATCGTTTTCTGCCAGAACGGCTGCGATACCCCCCTGTGCCCGACTGCTGGCTCCTTCCAGCAGCGATTTCTTGGTGACGATGGCAACCTTGCGGTGCTCCGCGAGTTTCAGGGCGGAGGAAAAACCGGCCAGGCCGCTTCCTATTATCAAAACGTCAAATTGCGGCATGTGCGCCAAATTCTGGGTTAACAATTCGAGACTATAGCAAATCCGCGGGATCAAAATACCATACTGAATTGCTTGGGAATAGAAAAGTAGGGTTTTTGCGGTGAACTAAATTCGAAGATGGCTGTCTTTGGTGTGTACTGAGTAATTGCTGACGCATTCCGCCCGTCCGGTTATACTAGTGTGCCGCCGCAGAAGCGGCCCGCCAAATATCAGGATAACAGGAAATGGGAGACAGGGAAGTCGATCAGCAATTGGTCGAGCGTGCACAACGCGGTGATAAGCACGCCTTCGAACTGCTGGTCGCAAAATACCAGCGGAGGCTGGCTCGCCTGATTTCGCGTTTTGTACGCGATGCGGCGGAGGTCGAGGATGTGACGCAGGAAGCGTTCATCAAGGCCTATCGCGCCCTGCCCGCTTTTCGAGGCGAGAGCGCGTTTTATACCTGGCTGTATCGCATCGGCATCAATACGGCGAAAAACTATCTGCTTTCGCTGGGGAGGAGGGCGCCGACCTCGACCCTGCATGATGCGGACGAGTCGGAAGATTTTGAAGAGGCGTCGCTGCTGCATGAAGTCAGCACGCCTGAGAACGAGATGATGAGCAAGCAGGTGGTCGAGGTGGTGAACTCGTCCCTGCAGCAGTTGCCGGACGATTTGCGCACGGCGCTGACATTGCGAGAAGTTGACGGTTTGAGTTACGAAGAAATCGCAGCCGTCATGGATTGTCCAGTGGGCACAGTGCGCTCCAGGATATTCCGGGCGCGCGAGGCGGTTGCGGAAAATTTACGCCCATTGTTGGGCACCAGTAAAGACCAGAGGTGGTGAACACATTATGAAGCAGCATATTTCGGCGTTGATGGACGGGGAGCTGTTTGATGAAGAAGCGGAAGCAGTATTCGACAAGCTGAAACGCAATCCTGAAGGGCATGACGACTGGATGATGTACCACCTGATCGGCGACGCCTTGCGCCAGCCGGATCACGTGCATGCCGACATCAGCACGTCGCTGCGCGATAGACTCTATGCAGAACCCACGGTGCTGGCGCCGCGCGGACGTGCTGCACACCGGGCGCGCTGGTTTGCGGTTTCTGCAGCCGCCTCGGTGATGGCGCTGTCTGTGGTAGCCTGGCTTTCCGCCAAAGTTGCTCCGCCCGCAGCTACGCCGCAAATGGCGGTGATCCAGCAGCCCTCCAACCTGGCGCTGGTTCAGCAATCCGGCAATGTTCGTCCGGCCAGCCTGTCAGCCAGGCGCAGCGTGAATGATTACCTCATGGCGCACCAGGAATTCTCCCCCGATAACAATGTGCAGGATGCCGCGTCTTATATCCATACTGTGGCTGGGCAGTAACTTGAAAACCGTTTTGGTTAAACAGATTCTGATTGCCATGCTGGCGCTGGGGGCCATGCAAGCAGCATATTCAGATCCGGCCATGCAGGAAGATCTTAAATGGCTCGAAACCATGGCATTTGCCGCTCACAAAACGGACTATAGCGGCACCTTCGTATACCAATTCGGCAGCCATGTCGAAGTTTCCCGCATCACCCATGTAACCGACGCCAGTGGCGAATACGGCAGGCTTGAAAGCCTGGACGGCGCGCGCCGCGAGATCATCCGCCACAACAGCGACGTGTGGGGTTACGTAGGCGAGAACAAGGTGAAAATCGAAGGGCATCATTCCGAAAAGGAATTCCCGGCCATGTTGCCGGAAGGGCCGTCCCTCTCCAAGATCAATATAAATTACCAGGTCAGTCAGGCCGGCGAGGCCAGGGTGGCGGGTTTCAATACTCATGCCGTCCTGTTTCTGCCCAAGGACAATTTGCGCTATGCGCGCAGAATGTGGGTGGACAGCAATTCGGGCCTGTTGCTCAAGTCGGAAGTGATAGACGAGCGCGGTGCGGTCGTGGAGCAATATGCCTTTACCCAATTGACGATGGACAGCAATATCGACCGTTCCTGGATTGCTGCGGACAAGGCGGAGCAAAGTAAGCCCATTACGGCTTCAGTCGTACGGCAAAAACGCAATGTGGGTGGAAACCACCACGATGCGGCCGGCAAGGCTGTACCTGCCCCGGCCAGCGGCTGGCAGGTGGATGCCATGCCGGAGGGGTTCGGGAAAATCGCCGAACTGCGCCGTCCCATGCATAACCGGGCCAGTTCGGCCATCCAGATGGTGTATTCCGACGGGCTGGCCAGCATCTCGGTGTTCATCGAGGAAAACGACAACGACGACGATGATCATTCCGGGCTGACCAGCCAGGGAGCGATCCAGGTATACAGCAGATTGCTGGATGGCCATCTGGTGACGGTGGTGGGTGAAGTGCCTCCGCAGACCGTCATTCAGGTCGGCGATTCGGTGCGTTTTGCCGGTAATTGACGCCATGCTGGATGCACGTGCAATCGTCATCAGGCTTGAAGGCGAGGAAGCCGTGGTGGAGGCTATCCATGGCGGGGGTTGCGGCGCCTGCGCCGGCGGGCAGGGCTGCAGCAGCGGCTCCATGTCCAAAATGCTGTGCGTGAAACCGCGCCAGTTCCGCGTCCGCAATGACATCGGGGCGCGCGTCGGCGAGGAGGTGGAAGTTTCCGTGGCCGAGGGCGTTTTGCTGCGCAGCGCTTTGACTTTGTATGCCTTGCCCATGGTGCTGCTGTTTGCAGGCGCCCTGCTTGGTTCGGGCTGGGCCGGCGCAAGCAGCCATGATGCTGGTGCGGCGGTGGGCGCTGTGGCGGGTCTGCTGGCCGGTTTTGCGCTGGCCAGGACCATCATCAAGCGCCAGCATGGCCGGGCGGCTGCTTCTCCAGTTATCACGCGCTGTGTGAATGCAGAAAAATCCGCTATCCTGTAATCCTTCTGTTTTGCGTTCAACGAGGTTGAAGATGCTGAAAAAGTATTTTGTGGCCGCACTGACAGTGACAGTCCTGGCTGTGCAATATGCAAGCGCAAGAGAGCTTCCCGATTTCACCGAGCTGGTGGAAAAACAGGGCGCAGCGGTGGTCAACATCAGCACCACGCAAGTCATCCATAACAACCAGGCGTTTCCCGGCATGCCGCCGGGGATGGATGAGAACGACCCATTCTTCGAGTTTTTCCGCCGCTTTGCCCCTCCCGCGCCGCGCGAGCAGGAGACCCAATCGCTGGGTTCAGGTTTCATCATCAGCCAGGACGGCTACATCCTGACCAATGCGCATGTGGTGGATGGCGCAGACCGGGTAACGGTGCGCCTGACCGACAAGCGCGAATTCAAGGCCAAGGTGATAGGCGCGGACAAGCGCGCCGATGTGGCCCTGATCAAAATCGAAGCTACCGGCCTGCCGAAAATCATTCAGGGCGACCCCAGCAAGCTCAAGGTGGGCGAGTGGGTGGTGGCCATCGGCTCGCCCTTCGGTTTCGACAATAGCGTGACTGCGGGCATCGTCAGCGCCAAGGGGCGCTTCCTGCCGCAGGAAAATTACGTGCCTTTCATCCAGACCGATGCTGCGATCAACCCCGGCAATTCGGGCGGTCCCTTGTTCAACATGAAGGGCGAGGTGGTGGGCATCAATTCGCAGATTTACACTCGTTCCGGCGGATTCATGGGCCTGTCATTCGCCATCCCGATCGACGTGGCGATGGAGGTGTCCAACCAGTTGCGCGTTTCGGGCAAGGTGACGCGCGGGCGCATCGGCGTGACCATCCAGGAGATTACCCGTGACCTGGCCGAATCATTCGGCCTGCCCAACACCAACGGTGCGCTGATCAGCAGCGTGGAAAAGGATGGCCCGGCGGACAAGGCCGGCATACAGGCCAGCGACATCATCCTGAAGTTCGATGGCAAAACGGTGGACTCCTCCGTTGATTTGCCGCGTATCGTGGCCGCCACGCGGCCGGGCAGCAAGGTTGTGGTGCAGTTGTGGCGCAAGGGCAAGACCAAGGAGGTGCGCGTCACCGTGGCCGAAATGCCGGGCGACAGCATGCCGCAGCGCGGTAGCAAGCGCGGCGGAGGTGCGGAATCCGGCGTTGCCGTGGAACGCATCGGACTGACGCTGAACGAGCTGACCCCGGATCAAAAGAAAGAGTTGCAGGTGGAGGGCGGCTTGCTGGTGGAAGATGCGCGCGGCCCCGCGGCACGCGCCGGCCTGCAGCGCGGGGATGTCATTCTTTCCATCAACAACGAGGAGGTTGGCTCGGTGGGGCGGTTCAATGAGGTGCTGAAACAGATACCCAAAGGGCATAATGTCGCACTGCTGGTCCGGCGCGGCGAAGGCACGACCTATATCGCCATCAAACTTGACGAGAAGTAGCCCCAGATAGACACACCTCTGCGCATCCCGCCAAAATCGGCTAAAATCCACGCCTTTTGAACCATGGCGCGGGTCCAGGCCGGATTTGGCGGGATTCGCTTTATCGGGGCTTTGAAAAACCCGTTGCTCCCGGGCTAACCAGACCAACTATGCAGCTGCAACATATCCGCAATTTTTCCATCATCGCCCACATCGACCATGGTAAATCCACCCTGGCCGATCGCATCATCCAGTTGTGCGGCGGGCTGTCCGAGCGCGAAATGGAAGCCCAGGTGCTGGATTCCATGGACATCGAGCGCGAGCGCGGCATCACCATCAAGGCCCAGACCGCCGCGCTGAGATACCAGGCGCGCGACGGCCAGGTTTACAACCTCAACCTGATCGATACGCCGGGGCATGTGGACTTCTCCTACGAGGTGTCGCGCTCGCTTTCCGCTTGCGAAGGCGCACTGCTGGTGGTGGATGCCTCGCAGGGCGTGGAAGCCCAGACCGTGGCGAATTGCTATACCGCGCTCGACCTGGGCGTGGAAGTGGTGCCGGTGCTCAACAAGATAGACCTGCCTTCGGCCAATCCGGATAACGCCATTGCGGAAATCGAGGATGTCATCGGCATCGGTGCACAAGACGCGGTGCGCTGCTCGGCCAAGACCGGAGTGGGGGTGGAAGACGTGCTCGAGGCGCTGATCGCCAAGGTTCCTCCGCCCGAGGGCGATCCGGATGCGCCGCTGCAGGCACTGATCATCGATTCCTGGTTCGACAACTACGTCGGCGTGGTGATGCTGGTGCGCATCGTGAACGGCACCCTCAAGCCCAAGGACAAGATCCTGCTGATGGCCACCGGTGCGCAGCACCTGACGGAACATGTCGGCGTGTTCACCCCCAAATCCCAGAACCGCGAATTGCTGTCGGCGGGGCAGGTGGGTTTCATCATTGCCGGCATCAAGGAACTGAAAGACGCCAAGGTCGGCGACACCGTAACGTTGGCGCCCAGGCCGGCTGCCGCCCCCTTGCCCGGCTTCAAGGAGGTGCAGCCGCAGGTGTTTGCCGGGCTGTTCCCGGTCGAATCAAACCAGTATGATGCGCTGCGCGACTCGCTGGAAAAGCTCAAGCTGAACGATGCCTCGCTGCAATTCGAACCGGAAGTCTCGCAGGCGCTGGGCTTCGGCTTCCGCTGCGGTTTCCTGGGCCTGTTGCACATGGAAATCGTGCAGGAGCGGCTGGAGCGCGAGTTCGACATGGACCTGATCACCACGGCGCCTACCGTGATCTACGAGGTCAAGATGCGCGACGGCACGGTGCTGATGGTGGACAACCCTTCCAAGATGCCCGATCCCGCCAAAATCGAGGAAATCCGCGAGCCCATCGTGACTGTGAATCTCTACATGCCGCAGGAATACGTGGGGTCGGTGATAACATTGTGCACCCAGAAGCGCGGCGTGCAGGTGAACATGAGCTACCATGGCAGGCAGGTGCAGCTGGTGTACGAAATGCCGATGGCGGAAATCGTGCTCGATTTCTTCGACCGGCTCAAGTCCGTGTCGCGCGGCTACGCCTCGATGGACTACGAGTTCAAGGAATACCGGCCGGCGGATGTGGTCAAGGTGGACATGCTGATCAACAGCGAGAAGGTCGATGCGCTTTCCATTATCCTGCACCGCGCCAATAGCCAGTACCGCGGACGCGAAGTGGCGGCCAAGATGCGCGAAATCATTCCGCGCCAGATGTACGATGTGGCCATCCAGGCTGCAATTGGCGCCAACATCATCGCGCGCGAAAACGTCAAGGCGCTACGCAAGAATGTGCTGGCGAAATGCTATGGCGGCGACATCTCGCGCAAGAAGAAGCTGCTGGAAAAACAAAAGGCCGGAAAAAAGCGCATGAAGCAGGTGGGCAGCGTGGAAATTCCGCAGGAAGCGTTTCTTGCGATTTTGCAGGTCGAGGAAAAATGATGAATCGGGCGGTGATTATGAACAATGCATTGAATTATGGGCTGCTGGCAGCGGCCATACTGGGGGCAGCCCTGACCTATCTCGGCGAGATCAGCATCGAGCTGTTCATGCTGCTGTTGTTGGTGGTTTCGGGTGTCGCGGCCCTGGCGGACCGTTTTTTCCTGCGCGCCAAACGCGCTGCGGGCGAAAAAGAACCGTTATGGGTGGAATATTCCAAAAGCTTCCTGCCGGTGATTTTTGCGGTGTTCCTGTTGCGTTCTTTCCTGGTCGAGCCGTTCAAGATACCGACCGGGTCCATGATCCCCACGCTGCAGGTTGGCGATTACATCCTGGTCAACAAATTCACCTACGGCATCAGGCTGCCGGTGGCCAATGTGAAAATTTTTGAGATGAATGCTCCGCAGCGCGGCGACGTGATGGTGTTCCGCTACCCGAACAACCCCATGCAGAATTTCATCAAGCGGGTGGTTGGCGTCCCGGGTGATGTGATTGAATATCGCAACAAACAGCTGACCATCAATGGAGTGCTGCAGCCGCAGCAGCAGGAGGGGGAGTACAATTACCTGAATGAAGGCAAGCAAACGATGATTGTCACCCAGCGTTCCACGGAAATCCTGAATGGGCGCCGCCATACTGTGTTGTTCAGGCAGGAGAGGCCTTCCATGAGGGTGGAATCGGTTGAAAATTTCCCGTTGCGCGAAAATTGCAGTTACACCGAAACGACGATGCGCTGCACCGTCCCGCCCGGGAATTATTTCATGATGGGCGACAACAGGGACGATAGCCATGACAGCCGTTACTGGGGATTCGTGCCGGACAAGCTGATAGTCGGCAAGGCGTTTGGAATCTGGTTTAACTGGGGCGAATTCAAGCGTATCGGATCGAGCATTAACTGAAGGAGATAAATATGATGGATATGGTAGCCGCACGCAAGCAGCACGGCCTGACATTCGTTAATTTCATACTGATAGCGATATTGGTGGTATTTTTGGCGATATTCGGCATGAAGATCGTTCCCGCCTTTGTCGAGAACCGGACCATCGTTCACATACTGGATAGCATCGCTCATGCGCCGGAGATGCAGGACGCGCTGCCCAGCGACATTCGCAACTCATACGAGAAGCATGCTTTGGTCAACAATATTACCGTGATCGGTTCAAACGATATTGTCATCCAGAGAACACCGAATGGTTTGGTACTGAGTGTCAAATACAGCGTAAAAATCGGACTGGTCGGCAATGCCAGCCTGGTGCTGGATTTCGACGCCAGCAGTTCACGTCCGCGCTAAATGGACCGTGGCGCGCTGTGCCGCAGGCTGGGTCACGAATTCTCCAGCCCCCAGTTGCTGACGCGTGCGCTGACGCATCGCAGCTACAGCCAGGCGCACAACGAACGCCTGGAATTCCTGGGTGACAGCGTGCTGAACTGCGTCATAGCCGCCCATCTCTATGAAGCTTACCCGGAGATGGACGAAGGGAGCCTGTCGCGCTTGCGTTCCAACCTGGTAAACCAGCAGGTGCTGCATACCCTGGCGCAGCAATTGAACCTCGGCGAATTCCTGCTGCTGGGGGAGGGCGAACGCAAGAGCGCGGGAGCCAGCCGCCCCTCCATACTGGCGGATGCGATGGAAGCGCTGTTCGGAGCGGTGTATCTCGACGGCGGCTTCGTGGCGGCGCAAAATGTGTTGCTTGGGCTGTACGTGCCATTCCTGGCGCAAACCGACCTGCAGTCCCTGGGCAAGGATGCCAAGACCCTGTTGCAGGAGTGCCTGCAAGCCAGGAAGCTGCCCTTGCCGCTGTATACTGTGACGGCCATTCAGGGCGAAGCGCATGCCCAGCTGTTCCGTGTCGAATGCAAGGTCGCCTCCCTGAACATCAGCACGCTGGGCGAGGGCGGCAGCCGCCGTGCGGCAGAGCAGGCAGCGGCAGAATCAGCATACCGGAAAATAAATGAACGATAGCACTCCATTTCGCAGCGGCTACATAGCCATCGTAGGCCGTCCCAACGTGGGCAAATCCACGCTGCTGAACCACCTCATCGGGCAAAAGATCAGCATCACCTCGCGCAAGGCGCAGACCACCCGGCATCGCATCACCGGCATATTCACCGACGAGCACAGCCAGTTCGTGTTCGTGGATACGCCCGGTTTCCAGGTGCAGCACAAGAACGCGCTCAACCGCGGCATGAACCGCACCGTGAATGCCGTGCTGAACGACGTGAACGCCGTGCTGTTCGTCGTCGAGGCGCGCCATTTCGACGAGCGCGACAAGGTTGTGCTGGGCATGGTGCCACCGGACATCCCGGCCATCCTGGTCATCAACAAGATGGATTATTTCGCTGACAAGAACGAAGCCTTGCCATTCATCGAAAAGCTAGCCCGCGAGCGTGAGTTTACCGCCATCGTTCCGGTGAGCGCCAAACAGGGCAAGCAGCTCGACACCCTGCTGGAAGCCATACGCCCGCACCTGCCGGAAGGTCCCGCCATCTATGCGGAGGATGAAATCACCGACCGCAGCGAACGTTTCCTTGCCGCCGAATTGCTGCGCGAAAAGGTTTTCCGCTTCACAGGCGAGGAACTGCCGTATTCGGCCAGCGTGGTGATCGAACAATTCAAGCAGGAGGGAAAGCTGCGCCGCATCCATGCCGCCATCCTGGTGGACAAGGAAGCGCACAAGGCCATGCTGATCGGTGCCAAGGGCGAAAAGCTCAAGGAAATCGCCACCCAGGCGCGGCTGGACATGGAAAAGCTGTTTGACGGCAAGGTATTCCTCGAGGTCTTCGTCAAGGTGAAAAGCGGCTGGGCGGATGACGAGCGGGTGCTGAAATCGCTCGGGTATGAATGACCCAAGGAAAAACCAGAAATTCACCACAGAGACACAGAGAACACAGAGACAGATCGCGAATGTGACTACGTGCCTGGACGATGTAATTTGTTTTCTCTGTGCCTCTGTGTGGTGAGGTGCTTTTAAATGACTGCGCACAAGAACAGGATAGAAGACCAGCCGGCCTTTGTTCTGCACAGTTACCCGTTCCGCGAGACCAGCCTGCTGCTGGAAGTTTTCAGCCGCAACCACGGCCGCCTGGCGCTGGTGGCGCGCGGCGCCCGCCGTCCACGCTCCCCGTTGCGCGGCCTGTTGATGAATTTTCAGCCCTTGCGCCTGGCCTGGTTCGGCAAGGGCGAAGTGCGCACCCTGCACGGCGCGGAGTGGCAGGGCGGGCAACCGCAATTGCAGGGGACAGCGCTGCTCTGCGGCTTTTATCTCAATGAGCTTCTGCTCAACCTGATGGCGCGCGATGACGCGCATGAAAGCCTGTTCGACTATTACCAGCACACCCTGCAACGTCTGGCGCACGAAGCCGATCACGCCGCCACACTGCGCTGTTTCGAAAAGCACCTGTTGCAAGAACTGGGCTATGCGCTGCTGCTGGAGCGCGAGGCGGACAGCAGCAAGCCGGTGGTCACAGGCGGGCGCTACCGCTATGTGATCGAGCGTGGCGTGCTGCCGGATGCCGCCGATGCACCCGAAGGCATGGCCGTCTCCGGTAAGACCCTGCTGGATATGGCGGCGGACGACTATCGCGACCCGGCCAGCGCCCAACAGAGCAAGCAGCTGATGCGCATGCTGCTCAACCACTACCTGGCGGGCAAGACGCTGCATACGCGGGAACTGATCAAGGATCTTCAGCCCGCAAAGCTGCCGTAGGCTGTGGTTCGCCGTATAATCATGAAAACCTTAGTCCACGAAAAACTCGAAAGAAAGGGCCTTGATGACATTTTTCGCGCCTCTCGTGTTTTTCGTGGACAATGGTTTTTGTTACGTTGACACGATGGCGAGTATTCTGGAAAACAATAAATGATCAAGCTCGGACTCAATATAGACCATGTCGCCACCCTGCGCCAGGCGCGCGGAACGCGCTATCCCAACCTGGTGCGCGCGGCGCTGGTGTGCGAAGAGGCGGGCGCGGATGCGATCACCCTGCATTTGCGCGAAGACCGCCGCCACATCCAGGACGAGGACGTGCGCATCCTGCGCGGCATGCTGCAGACCAGGATGAACCTGGAATGCGCGGTGACCGAGGAGATGATACAGAATGCGCTGCATATCAGGCCGCACGACATCTGTTTGGTGCCTGAGCGGCGCGAGGAGCTGACCACCGAGGGCGGGCTGGACGTGGTGCGGCATTTCGACGCGGTGCAGGCTGCCACTCGGCGCTGTACCGAGGCGGGCATCCGCGTATCGCTGTTCATTGACCCGGAGGACAAGCAGCTGGAGGCCGCAAAAAAACTCGGCGCCCCGGTGGTGGAAATCCACACCGGAAAATATGCCGATGCCGACAGCTTGCCTGAGCGCGAACATGAACTGGCGCGCATCCGCCTGGCGGTGGCGCATGGCCATGCCCTGGGCCTGCAGGTCAATGCCGGGCACGGCCTGAACTACCACAACGTCCAGCCCATCGTCGCCATTCCGCATATCGCCGAGCTCAACATCGGCCACGCCATCATCGCCGAGGCGGTGTTCATTGGCCTTGAGCAGGCGGTGAAGAACATGAAGGCGCTGCTGGTCCCATGATTTACGGCATCGGGACCGACATCGTCTCCTACGCGCGCATCAAATCCCTGCACGCGCAATTCGGCGAGCGCGCCGCCGAGCGCATGCTGAGCGATGCCGAGCGCGAAGAGTATGTAAAATGCATCGATCCTGCGCGCTTCCTGATGAAGCGCTTTGCCGCCAAGGAGGCCTTCGCCAAGGCGATGGGCACCGGCCTGCGCGCCAGCGTCACCCTGCGGCGCATCAGCGTCGGCCACGACGAATTGGGCAAGCCGCTGCTGGTTTTCGACGAAGTCTTATCGAATTACGTGGCCAACATGGGCATCACGCGCCACCATCTATCCATCAGCGATGAGCATGAACACGCCGTAGCCTTCGTGGTGCTGGAAAAGGACTGAAGCGCCTGCAGGCTGAACAAGGGCTCATAAATCGCCCGGACAAGGGTGAGGTTGTGTGGCTTGCGGGTGTTTTTCCAGCAACAAAGTCGATACTAATGTTATTGAAATGGGTACGATAAGGGTTTGTACCTATGGTTCTGGCATGTTTTGCGACCGTTCGTCGCGCAAAAGCGTGGAGAGTACCGTTCATCTCGCCAATTCCGCCTCTCGTCAGATAGGGCTGGAAACCAATATGCCATCGGTATTAGCATTCAAATCAATGAAAAGGAGCAATACGAATGAAATCTGCAAAAGGCTTTACTCTGATTGAACTGATGATCGCCGTGGCGATAATTGCCATCCTCACTGCGGTTGCTTTGCCCATGTATACCAATTATGTAACCCGGGGCAAAATCATCGAGGCAACCAGCACCCTGTCCAGCATGCGGGTGCAGATGGAGCAGTATTACCAGGATAACCGGAGCTACGTGATTACTGGCACGAACACCTGCGGCGTGCAAATTCCGACCATGAAATATTTCACCTTCACCTGTGTGAACCCCAACCCGAACACTCCGGGCATAGCGGCATCCTATCTCATCACTGCGACCGGCGGAACGCCCACCAACCCCTCCATGAGCGGGTTCATTTACACGATAGACCAGCAGAACGCCAGAACCAGCGCTTTCGCCCTGCCAGCTTCGGCTGCAGGCTGGACCGCCGCTAATCCTAACAATTGCTGGGTAACCAACAAAGGCGGCTTATGCTGATCTCACTCCACAAAATGCGCGGAATGACCCTCATCGAACTGATGGTCGCCGTGGTCATTTTTGGATTGCTCATGTCGCTGGGTATCTCGAGTTTTTCCACCTGGATACAGAACCAGCAAACACGCACCGCGTCCGAGTCCATCCTGAACGGATTGCAGCTCGCCCGCAACGAGGCGGTCAAGCGCAATGCGCCGACGATCTTTGTCATGTGCGACCTGAATGCCGGGGGCACCGGTTCGTCGTGGGACGTGCTGGCAAACACCGCGTCTGCCGCTCAGGGCAATGCCCAAGCATGCCAGCCCGACTCCGGCGCGGTGACCCAGTGGGAAAGGGTGCAGCAGCGCCCCGCACAGGAAGGTTCACGCAATGTCATCGTTACGCCGACCCCGGCCGGGCTCAACGCCATTGCGTTCAACGGTTTTGGCCGCGTCATCATACTTGCTCCCACCGGCCTCATGCCCCTGCCGGCGGCGCCCAATCCGCTGGTCCAGAACTTGACACCCCGGTTTGACATGTCCAATTCCAGGCTGGCTAATGGCCGCAATTTGAGAGTGACGGTCATCTCGTCGGGAACCACACGCATGTGCGATCCCTCGCCGCAACTGGCGGCCAACGATCCACGGGCCTGCTGAGGAGAATGTCATGAGACCGGGATTCGGATTGAATAGCAGTACAGGGCAGAGCAGCCAGGCCGGCTCGGTGATCCTGGAAGCCATGATTGCCATCCTGATATTTTCCATCGGCATACTGGGCCTGATCGGCATGCAGGCTGCGGCCGTCAACAACGTATCGGATGCCAAATACCGGGCAGACGCCAGCTTCCTTGCCGACCAGATTGTCGGCCAGATGTGGGCGAGCCGGGTGGCCGTGACCACGGCGGGGGTCACCTCCTATGCGATTGATCCCACCTATGCCTGGAACGTGCCCGGTGCCACGCCGAACCCCATAGTCACGGCATGGGCGGCAAACGGCGTGGCGGCATACCTGCCCAATGCGAGCGCTGTCGTTTCCATTGCCGCCGGCCAGCAGAATGTGACGGTGATGATAAGCTGGCTGCCGCCCAGGTCACCTGCCGGGACTGCGCCGCACGTTCATACGGTGAACTCCAATATCTTTTAACGGACTGGCGCCATGAAACCCTTCTCATTCAGATCCGGAAACCGGCAATCGGGCTTCAGTCTGGTGGACGTCATGGTCGGCATGGTGCTTGCCCTGATCGGGACGATCATCATCTTCCAGGCTTTCGAAGTGTCCGAGAAAATCAAGCGCGTTACCACCGGGGGCGGAGATGCCCAGCAGAATGGCGCCCAGGCACTGCTGGCACTGTCGCGGGCGGTGAAGCTGGCCGGTTATGGCGTGAATGCCAGCGATGTCCTTGCGACACCGGCTCCGGTCCCGCTTGCCATCACCACAAATGCCGCCACTGTTCCGGATAGCATAACCATAACCTACCGTCCCACCAACGGCGGGGATTGTCCGACAACCACCCCGAACTGCAGCTGGGAGTATGGCCCGTTTGCGCCACCGGATGCGCTGACGTTTGCGCTTCCGCCCCCCCTGACGACGCTTAATTATTGCGTCATTCTGGACAATAACGGACGTTCGCATCTGGTCAGCAGGACGGTCGCCTGTGGCGCCGGCGTTGCGGGATCCGACGCGAACGACACCGTTCTGGTGGACAACATTGCCCAGTTCAAGGCCCTGCCCGTGCAGGATGCCACCGGCAGGTTGATTGCCTTGCAGATGGTGGTCGTGGCGCGCAACTCCCAGCCCGAAAGGCCCCAGCCCGGGCAAAATGCATGCAACATCGCGACTGCCCCGCTGCCCTGGTCGGGTGGGGCGGTGGATGTTTCTGGTGCAGTCGGCCTGCCTCCGGGCTTGCCTGTGGGTGAAGACTGGATGTGTTACCACTACAGGGTGTTCAGCGTGACCGTACCCTTGCGCAACGTAATCTGGAGCTGATGTGGGGACCAAGATGCGAAATGCCCAATCCCTTACAGGCGGCAAACCGGCAGCCTGGAAAGCACGCAGCCAGCCGCGGCGGCAGCGCGGCGTGGTGCTGCTGATTACCCTGGTGGTGCTGGTGGCGATGATGCTGGCCGGCATCGGCATGATGCGTTCGGTGGATACCGGAAACCTGATTGCTGGCAACGTTGCGTTCCGTGAAGCCGCGCTCCAGGCGAGCGATGTCGGGATGAGCGCGGCCTTTGGCCAGCTTCTGGCTGTGGCGACCTCGGCGAATGTGAATGACAAGCTGGTGCTGAATTACCAGAACGGGCAAAGCCCGTCCCTGGTCCAGGGCGCAGTCACGACACCCGTATGCTCGTTGCTGTCGCCGGTCTATTGTCCCGGGGGGGGCACTGTCATCAAATTTGACGGATACAGGGCCACGCCGATCAATCCCTGCGAGATATATCCGCCCGCGACCCCTGGTTCGGCTTGCCCCACAGCCGCAATGTATCAATGGTGGACAGACTCCAACAACTGGGTTGGCGCACCTTCTGTTCCGGTCAATGACCTGAGCAACACTAAAATCGCGGACGTCTTTTACCTGATTCATCGCATGTGCTTTGCGCCCGACGTCTATCCCAATGCCACCGGCCAGGTCTGCCAGACCCTGAAGCAGACGGTCAGTGCCAAAGGCAGCCAGGCTGTGGGCAGCACCACCTTTACCGCCACGCTGGTCTACTATCGCATCACCACGAAAACGGTCGGCGTCGGTATGCGCAACACGGTAAGTTATGCCCAACAACTCGTCGTGATACCCGAATGAGGTGGGGCGGACTTTTTGCTGAAATTGATTTGCCGAAGCGCGGGACCGCTAACGCGGCATGGATACGACTAAAACCCGGAGCTGACTGAATCCGGGTTTAAAAGGAAGAGTTAAGAGGAGAAGATCATGGACAAAGCCAAAACAAGCTTAAAGGGAATGCGCGCAATTGCCGGGCTGCTCATGCTTGTGGCAGCCACCCAGGCATGGGCAGGTCTCACCGACTTGGCCACCGCTCCGCTGGCGACTTCATCCGGCACCAGTGTGCGGCCCAACATCCTGTTCACCCTCGACAACTCCGGCAGCATGGCCTGGGACTTCCTGCCGGACTATACCGGCGGCGGCATGGGTACGAGCTTCCCGCACTGCAAGCCCAATACCAGATGCACCAATGGACTGCCGCCGTTCCAGGCGAACTATTATAACGGGCTTGCCTACAACCCATCCAATACCTATGGCCCGCCGTACAATTTCGACGGCACCTTCAAGCCGTCGATGAATGCCGCCAACACCACCAACTGGACGTTGGTGAAGCAGGATGGCTATGGCGTGCAGGCCACCGGCACCATCAACCTGGTCACGAGCTATCCTGAAACCATATACTGCAATACCACCGGCGGCATCACGCTCTGCAAACAGAACGGCGTGGACACCTACAACCCGTTCTTCATGGACGCGACCGGCACGGGCAATCCCCCGAGCTACGCCTATCCCGGAATGGGCCTGAACTTCGGCTCGGCAACCGGCTCTGCAAACACCTTATTCGGTGGTTGGATACTGCTCAATCAGCCAACCACCACGGCGGTCAATCTTTACAACGGCCCTGCGCTCACCAACGCCTCCCAGAGCACCACCACCTGGACCCTGAACAGCCCGACCGTCACCCTTTCCGGCTCCACGGTCACCCTGACCTACACCACGCGTGTGGCAAGCGGACCGACCCCGGCGGCCCCAGCCACCGGTGACCTCATTACCGTCAGCGGCACCAACTGCTCCAACGCCTTTACGGTTTCCGGCAAGTCGATTACCGTTCTCTCCAATACCCAGCTGACTTATGCAGCCGGCGGCACCAAAACCACAAACAAAACCTGCGGCAATGCGGTGGTCACCCATATCACCACGACTGCCATGACGCCAAACAGCATTGCCTCGAACAACGTCACGGTGTCGGTCATGCTGTCCAGCCTGGTTGATGCGAGCGGACACACCATGGCGGTGAACGACCTTATCAATGTTTCCGGTACGGGATGCGACATCGGCTACCGCGCGACCAACGCCCTCGTGACCAGCGTGAACACGACCACCAATACCATTACCTATGCAGCGCAAAGCGTATTGAGCGTGCCCAGCAATACTGCATGCACCATTTCCAGGTTGATCGTGACACCGCCCGCGTCGCCGGGTATCAGCATCAACGGCAACCTGGTGACCGCGCAAATTCCCGGCTGCTGCAGCACGACGGGCACGGCCAACACCTCCGACCTGGTCCTGCGCACCGGCGATTACGTTGCCCCATTTTGCCAATACGGCTCTGCCTATAACGCGCCCTGGGTCCCGGTTACGGTGATCGATGCCAACACCTTCACCTATACCGGCACCACCGGCGGTACGACGGGATCGAACATTTCCCCAGGATGCTATTTCTACAAGGCATGGCTGACCGTTGCCCCGACCATGGTCAGTTACAGCACGACATCCACCAGGCTGGGCGCGCCTTATGAATACCAGATCGTCCCGGTGGAATTCTGCGACAGCCCGTACCTGACCAACTGCGTGGCGTCTTCCGTGCCCACGGGCGCATTCACCTATCCCGCCCCGGTGCGTTTCTGCAACAGCGCGGCCACCGCGGCGCTGCCGCCGGGCTCCCCCGGAGCGCAGCTTTCCGGCACCACCATCAACTGCCAGGGTTTGTTTGCCAGTGGCGGCGGCCTGAACTATACCTCGGTGCGCTATGGCCTGTTCTACCGCGTGGATGTGGTGAACACGCGCGCTACCTACGGCAATGAAGTATTGAACGGCACGATACAGGCTAATGGCACGCCCATCACTTTCAACGGCGTAAGCGCGATAGACCGCACCGGCCGCACCGATTGCGTAAACGCGCCGAACTGCACCTATGCGGAGGAAATGACCAACTTCGCCAACTGGTACGCGTACTACAAAACGCGCATCCAGACGATGAAAACATCGGCAGGCAAGGCATTCATGCCCATGGATACCCGCTACCGCATCGGCTTTGCCACCATCAACGAAAGCTGGGTGGTGCCCACGACGACGACAGGCGGACAATGGCTGCCGGTTGCCATGTTCGACCTCACCCAGAAACAGAAGTGGTACAACGCGATGTATTCCATCAACCCCGGCAACAGCACCCCGCTGCGCGAGGCGGTCGCGCGGGCGGGGCGCTATTTTGCCAAAAAATACGGCCTGCCAGGGGATCCCATCACCGACGACCCGGTGGAATTTTCCTGTCAGCAGAACTACCTGCTGATCACCACCGACGGTTATTGGAACGGCACCACCAGCAACGTGGTGGATTTGGCCGGTGCGCAAATCGGCAACGTGGACAACAACGCCAGCAATCCCTACACCACCCGCGCCGAAGGCGTGTATGACGGCGGCGTTGCGGGCGCCAGCACCACGCTGGCCGATACGGCGGCCTATTATTATCTGACCGACCTGCGCACCCCGGCGCTGGGCAACTGCAGCAGCGGCTCCACGACCCAGCCCGGGAATACGCTGTGCTCGGCGACCACACCCGACCCTTATGACAATGTCCCGGCCGGGGGCAAGGATCCGGTGTCCGGCGGGCTGATGTGGCAGCATATGGTTACCTACAGCCTGGGTTTGGCGAACGGCCTGATGCTCTACCAGCCCAACTACGAAACGGCCACCACCGGCGATGTCGCCAGCATCAAGTCCGGCGCCAGCGGTTGCCCGTTCTCCGGCGCCGGCATCTGCAACTGGCCGCTGCCCGCGGCGGACTCGCCCACCGCGCTGGACGACCTGTGGCATGCCGCAGTCAACGGCCGCGGCACGTTCTACAATGCGCGCGACCCGGTTTCCCTGTCCACCGGCCTGACCAACGCCTTGACAGCGATCAACGTCCAGACCGGCTCGGCAGCGGCATCCGCCACCTCCAGCCCGAACATTACCCAGACTGACCGTTCGATCTTCAGTTCTACCTACCGCACGGTGAAATGGGACGGTGAAGTGGTGTCGCAGCTGATCGATCCGGTGACCGGCAATGTTCCGCCGGCCACGATTACACCGTTGACCCAGCCGATCACCAGCATCGTCAATTCCAGCGGCACGATAGCCGTTAATATGGCATCCCACGGTCTGGCAACCGGCGACCTGGTCCAGGTGGCCAACACCGCCACCGGCATCTGCGATCCGGCCTTCAATACGGGCGGCCAGTCCGCGACGGTCGCCGTGATAGACGCGAACCACTTCACGTATCCCTCGGTCAACCCCCTGGGTGCTTCCACCAATATCGGGTGCCAGATTTCCAAGGCGGGCATAGCCTGGTCCGCCCAATCCCAGCTGGACATCAAGGTGAGATCGGCGACGGACCCGGAAATCCTGACCCGCTTCATCTATACCGACGATACCGCCCAGTTGATGCCGCTCAACACCACCAACACGACATTGCCGATGAACGGCCTCAAGGAATTCCGCTACAGCCTGCTGCCGGCTGCTGACCAGGCAATGTTTGACAACCAGTGCACCACTACGGCCGGTGTGCCGATCATGTCCCAGTGCACAGCGGTGACGCTGACTGCGGCGCAGATCACCGCAGGTAACTCGGGTCTGAACCTGATTGACTACCTGCGCGGCAACCAGACGCTGGAACAGACCTTGCCCAACGCCACCTATCGCCCGCGCGACCACTTCCTGGGCGACACGGTGAATGCACGTCCGGCTTATGTGCGCGCGCCCCAGTATGACTTCAAGGATGCGGTGACACCGACATACCAGACGTTCCAGTCTGCCAACCAGACGCGCCTGGCGACGATCTACATTGCCGCCAATGACGGTATGCTCCATGCCTTCGATGCTGGTCAGTGCACCACTTCGACCAGCTGCAACTCGGGCACGGGCAATGAGCGCTGGGCCTACGTTCCGCACGAAACATTCAATTCTCTGTACAAGCTGGCGGACACGAACTATGGCAGCAACCACCAGTACTTCGTGGATGGCTCGCCGGAGGTGATGGACATTTATGTGAATGCAGCTTATTCCACTGCCTCAGGCCTATACCAGGGCTGGCATACCATCCTGGTGGGCGGCCTGAACGGCGGCGGCCGTGGCTACTATGCGCTGGACATCACCGATCCCTCGGTGCCCATCGGCCTGTGGGACGTCTGCGCCAACAGCGTGCAATGCACGGTTTCAGACACCGACATGGGCTACACCTACGGCAACCCGGTGATCACCAAGCGCAGTTCGGACGGCAAGTGGGTGGTGCTGGTCACATCCGGGTACAACAACGTCTCGCCCGGTTCGGGCCAGGGGTTCCTGTATGTGCTTGATGCCATTACGGGCGTTATTCTGCAGAAGATTCCGACCGGATCCGGCAGTATCACCACACCGAGCGGGCTGGCGAAAATAGCCGCGTATGCAGATAATGCGCTGCAGAACAATACCTCGCGCTTCATTTACGGCGGCGACCTGAACGGTGACGTGTGGCGATTCGATCTCGGCGCACCCGGGTCCGTCCCTGTGGCGTATCCGACCCTGTCTCCGCTGGCGCAGCGCTTCACCACGCTGTACAGCGATTTGGCGGGCACGCTGCCGCAGCCGATCACCAGCCGTCCGGAATTGGGCGATCCATGGACGCTTCCCGGCAGCATCAACTCGCTCGCGGGAACCGGCAAGCCAGCAATCATGATCGGTACCGGCAAATACTTGGGCGCATCCGACCTCGGCAATACCCAGGTGCAAACCATCTACGCGCTGAAGGACGACTTTACCCGGGCGGGGAATACCTTCCCGTCTGCGCCCACCGTGCCCAACCCCAGGTCGCTGCCGACCGCAACCTTCTTGCAGGGCATGGTGCTGCAGACCATCAATCCGGCAACGGGCACCTCAACCACCAACACGGTTGACTGGTCGCTCAAGGAAGGGTGGTATGCAGACTTCCCCGGCCTGGGCGAACGGAACAACCTTGATCCGCAACTGGTACTGGGCACCCTGATCGTCATCACCAACGTTCCGACCGCGGGCGGTGCGTGCATGACGGGCGGCACCAGCTACATGTACCAGTTCAACTTCCAGAACGGAACGGCACTGCCCGGTGCGCAAACCAGGGTGGCGTTGGGTAACGCTATCACGGTGGGTTTCGTGGCAGTGCGCCTGCCCAGCGGCCAGCTGAAGGTGATTGTCACCAACGCTTCCGGCCAGAAGACCAGCCAATCTGTGAATGTCAGCGGAACGGCAGCCACACGCAGTGTGTCATGGCGTGAGCTGACGCAGTAATCACCATGGCGGCATATTCACGTGAATTTGCCGCCATGTGAAAGTCAGTTGGAGTAATATTGGACAGCGGGCGTTTGCCCGCTGTTTTTTTTGAGGCGTGTACAGGATGCAAGGACGAAGCGAATGCGCGGTGATCGGCGGCGGCGTTGCCGGGCTGTCCAGTGCCCTGGCCTTGCTGGAGCGCGGACACGGCGTCACCGTGCTGGAGCTGGGGGCTTGCGGCCAGGAGTCATCCTGGGCGGGCGGCGGCATACTTTCGCCCCTATGCCCGTGGGATTACCCCGACGAAGTCACGCGTTTGACGGGGAGGGGGGCCGAACTGTTCCCCGCCTGGGCGCGAACCTTGCACCGCGCCACCGGCATCGACCCGGAATATGAACCCAGCGGCATGCTGGTGCTGCCGCCATTCGACCGGGCAGCGGCGGAAGCCTGGTGTGCAGCGCATGCGGTGCGCTTTCAGGCTGGCGGGGAGCAGGAAGGCATACTCCTGCCCGATGTGGCCCAAGTGCGCAATCCGCGCCTGATGCATGCGCTGCAGACCCGCGTGGCCGCGCTGGGGGGGCGCATCCTCGAGCGCTGCGCCGTGCGGGAAATCGTGGTGGAGAACGGGCGGGTGCAAAAACTCATGACTGCCTGCGGCGAATGCGAAGCCGACCTGCTCATCGTGGCTGCCGGTGCCTGGAGCAAACAGGTGCTGGGGCAACTTGCCCAGCGCCTGGAGATCGAGCCGGTGCGCGGCCAGATGCTGCTCTACAAATTTGATGCGCCACCCATTCCGCACATCATCCTGCAAAAAGACCTTTACCTCATCCCGCGCCGCGATGGCCACCTGCTGGTTGGCAGCACGCTGGAATACGCAGGGTTCGACAAAAGCACCACCCCAGCCGCGCGGGAAGACTTATCCCGGCGCGCGGCAGCCATCCTGCCGCAACTCGCGGGCATGCAGCCCGTGCGCCACTGGGCCGGCCTGCGCCCCGGCTCGCCGGGTAACATCCCCACCATCGGGCGGCACCCCCACATCGAAAACCTCTACCTCAACAGCGGGCATTTCCGCTACGGCGTGACCATGGCCCCGGCCAGCGTGGAAATCCTGATAAACGAAATTGAGGGCAAGCCACAGCCCTTTGACGCCGCGCCATACCGGGCGGGGTGGGGGGGATATGGAACCGAATGACCGGTTTTTGCCCGTCTGTCGGAATGGGTAGAAGTACCCGGCGGGATTGTCGCGCAGATCATGGGACACAAGCCGAGTGCGCTTGTTGAAAAGCATTACGTTCAACGCGAATTGGATTTGCTGCACCTTTGGCACGTCAAAATCGAGGCGTGGATATTGGAGCAAGCTGGGATTACTTTTGTCTCGGTTAAAGCTGGTTTGCAGATTGTATCGGGGGCGAAAGTATGACAGAAATGTTTTGGTGGGTTTTTGCCGCATGTTTTGTGGTGGCAATTTCTTTTAAAGTTGTCGAGGCGAATGCATATCGGCTGAACAGCATCGCACAACTTCCCAACGTTCCAGTGGAAAAATCCTACATGGGGATACTTCTGAGCATTGTTGCTGTGATAACCACAGTATTTCTATGGGCAGCCTTCACAGAATGAAAACCTTTGCCGTTTGCTTTTCGGTATTCAAGTTTTGGCTGCTCTGCCTGATTCTCGTGATGCTGACCAATTCCTGTTACATCGTCGGGTTCCCTTTGCTGTTTATTCTCGGGGTTCCTGCGCACGTTCGGCAACGGAAACTTTTTTAATCATTAAGGCACGTACAGCGCAATTTCTTCGCGCCTGATTTCACGCTGTTCTACACAAACAAAATGGCTTGCAGGAATTCCTGCAAGCCATTGATTTTTTGGTGCTGACGAGACGAATCGAACGTCCGACCTACTGATTACGAATCAGTTGCTCTACCGACTGAGCTACGTCAGCTGTGCTGCGCATTATAAGCGGTTTAGCGCCGCATGGAGTCAAAGAAGTCGGCGTTGTTCTTGGTGGCCTTGACCTTGTCGAGCAGGAATTCCATTGCTTCCAGTTCGTCCATGGGGTAGAGCAGTTTGCGCAGCACCCAGATCCTTTGCAGGATGTCCGGCTTGATCAGCAGTTCTTCCTTGCGCGTGCCAGAGCGGTTGACGTTGATCGCAGGGTAGATGCGCTTCTCGGCCATGCGGCGATCCAGGTGGATTTCCATGTTGCCGGTGCCCTTGAATTCTTCGTAGATCACGTCGTCCATGCGGGAACCGGTGTCGACCAGGGCGGTGGCGATGATGGTCAAAGAGCCGCCTTCTTCAATGTTGCGCGCCGCGCCGAAGAAGCGCTTGGGACGCTGCAGCGCATTGGCGTCCACACCGCCGGTGAGCACCTTGCCGGAGGAGGGCACCACGGTGTTGTAGGCGCGCGCCAGGCGGGTGATGGAATCGAGCAGGATGACCACGTCCTTCTTGTGCTCGACCAGGCGCTTGGCCTTTTCCAGCACCATTTCGGCAACCTGCACGTGACGGGTGGCCGGTTCGTCGAAGGTGGAGGCAACCACTTCGCCGCGCACGGTGCGGCTCATTTCGGTCACTTCTTCGGGGCGTTCGTCGATCAGCAGCACGATCAGTGTGGCATCTGGATTGTTCGAGGAGATCGAGTGCGCGATATGCTGCAGCATCACGGTCTTGCCGGACTTCGGCGAGGCCACCAGCAGGCCGCGCTGGCCCTTGCCGACCGGCGCGACGATGTCGATGATGCGGCTGGTGAGGTTCTCCTCGGCCTTGATGTCGCGTTCGAGCTTCAAGGGCTTGTCCGGATGCAGCGGCGTCAGGTTCTCGAACAGGATC
>DATDDB010000119.1:0-1763 GCA_036524005.1 Gallionellaceae bacterium
TGCGAGGCCAGGATGTAGTCCAGCTTCTTGGGGGGGAAATAATTGTGCATTTCCATCAGCAGGCCGTTGTAGGTCATGTTGCCGCCCGGGTCGATCAGGGCGCCGTGGCCGTGGTCCACGATCAGAAACTGGTTGGCCTGCACGGCGGTGTTGTTGTCGTCGTCGACCAGGTCGTCGAACATCAGGCACAGGTGGGTGCCGTTATTGAATAACTCGATTGCCATTTGCTTTCTCTTCCTCTTCCGCGTACATCGTAGTTGTAGTTATACATTTACCTGCGGGCCGATGCTTTGCACCATCGCACTGGCCAGCTTGTTCATGATCCTGCTGGGGTTTTATTGCCTGATATGCCTTGCGTTTCCGAATTCGCTGGCGGAAGCGCATGGCGCGCCACCGGGGGAGGGGATACCCTAACCTGATATTTCCTTGCGGTATTTAAGCAAATCATTATACAGCCGCTTAATGATGCGGTCCAGATGCATCTTATCGAAATTTCCGTATGAAACGGTAAGCCGGGAGCGGAACGTTGAATCACCCGCTGACACAGTGCCGAGCCTGTCGCAGCGCGCAAGGCTCGGCATAAACGGAAGATCAGCCGAATCTGCCAGTGATGTAGTCTTCGGTCTCTTTCCGCTTCGGGTTGGTGAATACGGTGCTGGTATCGCCAAATTCGATGAGATCGCCCAGATACATGTAGGCGGTGAAGTCCGAAACGCGCGCAGCCTGCTGCATGTTGTGCGTCACGATGACGATGGTAAATTCTTCCTTCAGTTCGTCGATCAGTTTTTCGATGTGCGCGGTGGAAATCGGGTCCAGCGCGGAGGTCGGCTCGTCGAGCAGCAGCACCTGCGGCTTCACCGCGATGGCGCGTGCGATGCACAGGCGCTGTTGCTGGCCGCCGGAAAGACCCATGCCGCTCTGCTTGAGCTTGTCGCGCACCTCGCCCCACAGCGCGGCCTTTTTCAGCGCCCATTCCACGCGGTCGTCCATTTCATGGCGGCTGAGGCTCTCATACAGCTTTACGCCGAATGCGATGTTGTCGTAAATGGACATCGGGAAAGGGGTGGGTTTCTGGAACACCATGCCGACTTTGGCGCGCAGGGTGTTGAGATCCTGTTTGTTGCTGAGGATGTTGTCGCCGTCGAGCAGGATTTCGCCGCTTGCCCGCTGGTTGGGATAGAGCTGGTACATGCGGTTGAAGGTGCGCAACAGGGTGGATTTGCCGCAGCCGGACGGGCCGATGAAGGCGGTGACCATCTTTTCCGGGATGATCAGGTTGATGTCCTTCAGCGCCCTGTAATTTCCATAATGGAAGTTCAGGTTGCGGACGATCATTTTCGGTGAGGTGACTTTTTCTGCGCTCATTGCAGTGATCCTAATGAGAAATTACTTTCTGGCGGAACAGCACGCGCGCCAGGATGTTCAGCCCAAGCACGCTGAAGGTGATCAGCAGTGCGCCAGCCCAGGCCAGGCTGTGCCAGTCGTCATATGGGCTCATGGCATACTGGAATATCACGTTTGGCAGATTGGCCATCGGCTGGTTCAGGTCGCTGTTCCAGAACTGGTTATTCAGCGCGGTGAAGAGCAGCGGGGCGGTCTCGCCGGAAATGCGAGCAACGGCCAGCAGTACGCCGGTGATGATGCCCGCGCGCGCCGCGCGCAGCGTGACGAAGCTGATGATCTTCCATTGCGGCGCGCCCAGCGCGGCGGCGGCCTCGCGCAGGGTGCTGGGCACCAGGCGCAGCATGTTCTCGGTGGTGCGG